>JAAYUB010000027.1 GCA_012517875.1 Acidobacteriota bacterium
AAAGAGACCGGAGTTCGAGCGGCCGCCTTCCGCGCTGATCATACCAATCCGAACGCCCTCGTGCCAAGGAGATCATGCGCCCGATTTTTCATCATGCTGAAAAATCTTTTTGACTTCTAACGGAGTATCTTTGTGGTGAATGAAGCCCGTCCTACTTCCCCGGCACCAACGGCACGAACCGCACCGGCATCAGGTTCTCGGTGCGAGTGCGGCCGTCCGGTTCCCGGGTGACGCGGAGCAGGTACTGGATGGCGGAGGTTCCCCCCACGGGGATGATCATCACCCCGCCCGGCTTGAGCTGCTCCACCAGCCGTGGCGGCACCTGCGGCGCAGCCGCCGTAACCACGATGGCGTCAAACGGCGCCGCCTCGGGCCAGCCGCCGTAGCCGTCGCCGATGCGGCATTGCACATTGGGGCAGGGGAGCGCCGCAAGCAGCGCCGCAGCTTTCTGCCCGAGCTCGGGCAGCAGCTCGATGGTATACACCTCCGCCACCAGCCCCGCCAGCACCGCGGCCTGGTAACCGGAGCCGGTGCCCACCTCCAGCACCTTGTGCTCGGGCCGGGGGCGGATCGCCTCGGTCATGAAGGCGACGATGTACGGCTGTGAGATGGTCTGTCCGCTGCCGATGGGGAGCGGCCCGTCCTCGTAGGCGGCGGCGGTGTAGGGCTCAGGGACGAAGCGGTGGCGGGGCACGGCGAGCATGGCGGCGAGCACCCGCGCGTCGCAGACGCCGCGGGCGCGGATCTGCTCATCCACCATGCGGCGCCGCAGCGCCGCGAAGCCGTCGTCGTCGGGCGGCTCCGGCGGTGTGGCGGGAGCGCCGTTGGGCCCGGCGGCGCCGGGCGCCCGGCAGGCGAGCAGGACGGCCAGCCCGGCCCCCGCGACCAGCAGGGTCCACAGCAGGAGGTACTTCATGGCGGATCTCCTCGGCGGCCTGTTGCCTCTATTGTAATGTGCCGTCCGCCGGGGCGCAATCAGGAGGAGGAACGGTGACCAGTGAACAGTGAAGAGACAGGAGGTAAGAGAATCGAACGCCTTCGTGCTCGTAGTTCGTCATTGTCATCGAGGCGCGAGGTTCGAGCCTCGGATCTTGTACACAACCCGCGAGCCCGTAGACGCATCCACGACCGAACCCCCTCCCGTCCGGTGTGTTTCTTGTCATCGAACAGAACGCGTTTGGGCAATAATGGACATCGCGCGTTAGTTTATGGAGGTGTTCCATGATCCGTCATCTGGCTTCGATCGGGGTTCTGGCGGCATTGGCGGTGGCTGTCACGGCCTTGGCGATGGTTTCGCCCGGCGGTCCGACGGCGGGCGCAGCGTCTGGCGGCATTCACGTTCCGGCGGCATCGGCGGACGACGGCGTGACCGTGAACCCGGCGGGGGCGGACGGCAGCGAGAAGGTCTCGCTGGGCGCGAAAACCGCCATTATCCCCACGCCGGTGTGGGTGATCGGATCGTATGACAAGGAGGGAAAACCCAACCTGATGACGGCCGCGTGGGTGGGAATCTGCGCCTCGACCCCGCCATCTGTCATGGTCTGTCTGCGGGAAGCCACCTACTCGCACGGCAACATCATGGGCCGGAAGGCATTCACAGTGAACATCGCCTCGGAGTCGCTGGCCCGACACGCCGCATACGTCGGCCGCGTCTCCGGGAAGAGTCAGGACAAGTTTCTGAAGACGGGCCTGACGCCGGTGAAAAGCACGCGGGTGGATGCCCCGTTCGTCAAGGAGTTTCCCCTGGTCGTGGAATGCAAGGTCATCCGGACGGTGGAGGTGGGCTCGCACACCATGTTCATCGGAGAAATCGTGGACGTGAAAGCGGCCCCGTCCATTCTCAGCGTGGAGGGCGTTCCCGATATGGGTAAACTGAAGCCGTTCGTTTTCTCTCCCGGCAGTTCCCAATTCTATGGAATCGGGCCGAGTCTGGGCCGCGTGTCGGAATTGGCCAAGGAAGAAGAAAAATAGCCGTCCCTGATCTCTCCATGATCAGAAAATCTCGAAGGAACCTTCGGCCACTTTCTGGCCGGCCACGTGGAGTTCCACCCGGTAGACGCCGGGCGCCCAGGTGCCGGGCTCGAGCCCGCCGCAGCCCGCGTAATGGGACGAGCTGGTCCACGGCGATTGGATGAAATAATTCTGCACCTGCCGATTGAGGAGCGAACCGTCCGGCCGGTAGAGAAGCGACTCCACCGAGAAGTCGATCCGGCGACCCGGGTCGGGATAGGCGAGGTTGATCTCCCACCAGACCAGCCGAGTCGTGGACCGGGGGAACCGCGTGGCGTGGATCCGCTGCTCCGGCGGGGCCGCGTCGATCCCGCTCTCGTGGAACTTCACGTTGGTCACTGTGGCTTGCAGCGACGGGATCCCGGCCGCCGGTCCGGACGGCGGCCGCTCGAGCCCCTGCAGGATCCGGGCGGCCTGGTCGAGGTCGACGGGCTCCATCGGGCGATCGGCGCCGAAGATGCCCGCCGCGTCTGAGGCGTCCGCCGTGCCCGAGTCGTCCGCCGTGTCCGTGGCATCCGCCACGCGTTGCGGCTCCTCACGGTCTGCATTATCCCAGGACACGTACCGGATGTTCTCCCAGACCCGCTCCAGTTGGGCGGGATCGAAGGCCGCCGTGACGGCCGGCTGGGCGGGCGCGCAGGTGGCCACCTGGCCGGACCGGAGGTCCATCCGGGCGTCCCCCCGGCCGGCGTGCAGCACCGGCTTCCCCTCGAGCACGAAGAATTTCAACCGGGCGTCCGCCTCCGGCTGGACGTACACCTCCGACTCCAGCTCCAGGTACTGGATGTCGCTGAGCACCGTGTCGCCGGCGTGCCAGGAGAACACGCCATACTTCTTGGCGTTGGCCATGGCCGGGCCCACGCCCGGGATCCGGCGCAGCACCCACTCCACCGGGTTGGGATATTTGTGCACTTTGTTGAATGCATCTCTCGACGAGCCGTCGAAGGTCTCGTTGGGGACCTGGGTGAAGAGGATCCCGTAATCACGCAGCGTCCGGCCCCAGCGGTTGGTGATCTCGCCCGAGAGGCCCCGCGTGGCTCCCACCGTGAACTGCCCACCGCCCACCGTGTACAGACCGGGCCGGTAGAATGCCCGACCCCGCACCCCGCCCTCCCACTCCAGGTCGACGCTGGAAAGAATTGGCCACCGGGTGTCGCCGCCCGCCGTCCGGGTGACCCGCTGACCGGTGTCGGCCAGCACCACCCGGTCGCCGTCATACAGCCAGGCCGAGTGGATGGCTTCGGCGTCGGCGCTCCGGTCCGCTGCAGGGGCGGTGCTGTCCCGCACGAACAGGTCGCCGTCTTTCCGGGCGACGTCCTGTTTTCGGATGACGAAGACTTTTCCCGACACACCCTTGATTTCGGCCGCCGGCTTCGGCACGTCCACCTCGATCCGGAAGCGGTCTTCGTAGGCCAGCGCGCGGTTGGAAGGCATGTGGAACCGGCGGTCCAGCAGGTCCACCCGGAGGGTGATCGGGCCGGTTTGTTCGGTGGTCAGCACGCGCTCCACCCGGATTTCGCGCTCGGACACCACAAAGGAAGCGTCGCCGGGCTCCGAATCGACGACCTGGTCGCCCAGGCGCACGGCAACCAGCACGTCGCCGGGCCGAGGATTTCCCATGGCCTGCGGATACCGGATGTAGGCGATGACTGGGAGCGCGGCGCGGGTTCGGGAGAGATGCTGCAGCCGGACCCGGGCGCTGTGGATCCGGGGCGGGTCCGGGCTGGCTGCCGGCTGGATCAGCCCGAAGATGGTCTCGGCGACACTCCGGGCCGTCCGGCCGGCGGTGCCGTCGTCCACCACGGATTCGTCCAGGCGGTTGTACACGCTCACTCTCAGCAGCCACCCGCCTCCGACCGCGTTGACCTCATAGGCGGGCCGGCCTTTGGGTGTCCCGTCCCGCCGAATGATTTCAAAGTGCTTGTGCAGGGTGCTCCGGCTGCCGACCCCGAAGTTCTCGTGGATGATCTCCAGCCGCTGTTGCTGAATATTGCGGACCTTTTGGTCATACTCTTTTTCCGCCTCGTCGGCGGCATTGAATTTTTTCAAGTCGATATACACGTGGGGGATGTTGGTGCCGCCGTACCGGGCCAACGCCTGGCTGGCGTATGTGTATCCCCGGGTAAAGCTCATGGCCGGCGTGACGCCCACGTGAGGATCCTTGGGGGTCCAACCGGCCAGTTGGCGGTCGGTCTGAATCGCCCGCTGGACGATCTCGGCCGGGTCGCCCTGGCCGGCGATAAAAACCGCGCAGGCGACCAGCCCGACGAAGACCAAGGTCGTCCGTCTTGCGTATGCCGCCAAGCCTTTTTTCCGCCTCCGGCTTCTGGTCGGAATCATCATGCCGCCTCCCGGGATCCGTGTTCTGTCATCCCCGCCGGTCATTCCGCCGTCCGCATCCACGCACGTTGTTCCCGACAGCGCATGCAAGAGCGTGTTTCCGTTGGTTCGCGGGTTGAACCGCGTCGGCGACCGTAGCGGACCCATTCCGCCTGATGAATATATTTCGATTGTATTGTTCAGATTTGGATTGTCAAGGTTGGCTGCCACTCGTGGCTGAATGATCCAGTCGGCGGCAAACCGGATCGACCGTCCGCGGTCCCACCCGGCGGTGGACGCCGCCGCCTGTTTCCCGCTATACTGCACCGGCCGTGGAACCGGAGGAGCCGCCGTGCTGACACCCGAACTGCGCCGCATCTTCACCGCCTGGGGCTACCCTGTGGACGAGGCGGCGGTGGGTCGCTTCCTGACCGGCTTCGCCGACCCGGCCGCGGTGGCCCGGGAGATGGTTGCGTTCGCGCGCGCCGGCGCCGCCGGAGAACTGGGCATCCCATTCAACTCGACCGAATTCCTGTCCGACACCTTTCAGGCGCGCCATCTGCCTCTGCTCACCGACCTCGCCGGCGGGGCGCTGCTCCGCTTCCCGCCCGGCGCATCCGTCTGGGCGGTGGCGGCCCGGGTGGCGCCCACGCTCGTGGCGGCGCAACTGAACGCCGTCTTCCCCGGCTTGGCCGATGTGCTGCCGCAGCTCTGTCCGTCGCTGCGGGCGCCGGTGAACCTCGCCGAGACGGTGGCCGATGTAGCTTGGGAGGACGTCAAGACCGGCGTGATGGGCGCCACCACCGGCGCGTTCCACGTCCGCTTGGGCGGAGCGGTGGCCGGGCAGCGCCTGGTCCTCAAGCAGATGGACATGGCGGTGGAACGAGTGCTGGCGGCGATGGTGACCGGCGTGTTCGGCTTGGCGTCCGTGGAGATTCTCTGGACCGGACCCGCTTGGTCCGCCATGCGTCCCGTGGCCGGCCGATCTCTGCGCGACATCTCGGGCAACCCCCTCACCGAGCTGCGGCGGAAGTGCTGGCACCCGGCGGCGGTGGCGCGCGTGGCCGAGGAGCTGGGCCGGGAGTCGGCGCTGGCGTGGACGTGTCGCTTGTTCGGCCGGCACAGCGGTAACCTCATCGCCACCAACCCCGCCGATCTCGCGGACGGTGGCTACGTTCGGATCGACTTCGGCCAGTCGCTGCTGCCGTCGCGCAACCGTTACCTCGAGGCGGTGATGCCGCTCTGGCACCTGCGACGCTTTTTCCCCGCCGAGGGGACCGGCGGCTACGAGGAACCGCCGGTGGTCGCCGCCGTTGCACGCGGGTTTACGAAGATCACCGCCGCCGCCCGCCGTGCTCGCGCCGCCGTCGCGCGGCACCTGAGGGCGGCGGTGGGTCTGCCGCTGCCGGAGATGGCGGGTGAGGCGGCGGATCCCCGTGTCGAGGCGGCGCACGTGGATGCGGTGGTAGCGGACCTGGCGGCGGGGCCGGAGCCGGTGGCGGCGTTCAACGAACTGTACCACCGGTTCTACCAGGGCTTCTGGCAGGTCCACGGCTGGCAGGAGTACCGCCCGCCCGCCGACCACCGCCAGGAGCTGAGCGCGGACGAGTTTCACGGATTGCTGCCAGAGCGCGATTGGATCGAAGCGCAAGGGGGAAAGGGTGAATAGGTGCTCTCTGTTCGTAAATTGTAATCGAAATTCGTATTCGTAATCGTAATCAAGGCTCGAAACTCGGGGCGCGTTTACGACTGACGGACACGGGGGATTGGATTTGGGTTCTGAGTCCTGGATCCTAAAATCCAGATCCGAGCTCCCATTCGCCGCAAGTTCAGGCTGATTGACGCATATGGTTGTTGTTTTCTAGAAAAAAAGGCGAATAATTTGTCTATGATAGCTGAAGGATCGGATCTGATCCAGGCCGCCAGGTTCTCGCCGGACGGGCGGCGCGTGCTCACCGGCAGCGTGAACGGCGTGCTGGCGGAGTGGGACTCGAAAAGCGCCCGGCGCCTCCGCCTCCTGTTGGATCCGGCGGGGAACGAGGATCCCCCGGTGGCGCCGCGGGCCGGCGCCTGTGGGGAAGGGGCCCCGCCTCCTGGAGCGGACATTCTGGAGGCCGTCCGCGGCGGCTCCATCATGGCGGTCGTCTGGTTCCCCGACGGCCGGCGCTTTGCCGCGGCCGCCGCCAACGGCTGGGCCGCGATCTGGGACGCCGGGTCCGGCCGGGCGCTCTGTGCCTGGGAAGCGGACGCCACGGCCGTCGTGGTGATCGAGGTTTCACCCGACGGCCGGTGGCTGGCCACCGGCAGCTGCGAAACCGGCACCACCACGCTGCGCGTCTGGCGGATCGGGGAATCGTGGGCGGCACCACCCGTCGCGGCGTTTTCGAGCGACCGCATGATCGGCGGCGTCTTCTCGCTGGCGTTCTCTTCCGACAACCGCTTCCTGGCCTCGGGTGGATGGGGATTCTCCGGTTACAGCGCGCCCATGATCTACGACGTGAACACCGGGGAGCGGGTCAACACCCTGCCCTGGGACGCCAGCCGAGCCATCAGCTTTTCCCCGGACGGCCAGCGGCTGGCCACGGGGGACGAGTTCGGCAAGGTCAGCGTCTGGGATCTCGAACGGCGGGCCCGGCTGGTCGAGCAGGAGGCGCACGGCGGGATCGTCAGCCTCGTCCTGTTCTCGCCTGACGGGCGGTCGCTTCTGTCCGGCAGCTGCGACGGCGGCCTGAAAGTGTGGGACGCCGCCAGCGGCGAACTCCGGATCGAACAGGCGTACGACGGCCTGGTCCTGGACGGCCGGTTTGGGGGGGACGGCCGCAACGCGGCCGTCGTCACCGGCATCCGGGACGAGGAGCGCCCGCGGATCCATCACGTGAGATTCTGATCCGTCAGGTCCCGTCAGGTTGGGTCGGACGCGGACCATCTGTCCCGTCACCGTAGCACCAGGGGATGAGTGCCCGGATCGCCGCCGGATCGGCGATGACCGGCTCCATCTCGAACATGCCAAATTTGCCGGCAGCTGCCACCTCCGGCGCCCACGCCGGGTCGCCTAGGGCGACAATGGTTGCGCCGGTGCATTCGATGGGGAGGGCGGTGTACTTTTCGGCCGAAGCGCGATCCAGGTGGCAGGCGCAATCCGGATCGGCGGCGTTCGGCAACCGCAAGTCCACCGCCGGCAGACGGTACTTCTGAATCAAGGCGGCGATCTCGGGCGGCCATTGGGTGCGCCGGCGGCGTGGGGCGCCGCACGCTGTCAGCCGGTCGTCGATCCGCGGGATTGCGTCCCACGGATCGTCGGGCGGCAGCTCCAGGGGGTCAGCGGCCGCGAGCGTCCGGGCTGTCCCGTCGGCTTGGCGGCGCAAGGCGGCCGTGTTCAGGTGCCTCAGCACGGGCAGCAGCGGTTTCCCGGTTTCCCTGATCGCCTGGATGTCGCCGTGGAACCAGTGCGTGGCCCACCGTCCCCAGGCGGCGGGCGTGACGACCGCCAGCACCACTGCACACTCGGCCAGGCGCCGCTCGTTCTGCCCCGCCAGCGAGGGACCGTGGCAGCCGTCGCGCCAGCGGTACCAGGTGTGGAATCCGTGGATCTCCAGCCCCCGCGCCAGGGTCCGGGCCAGCTCCTCGCCGTCCGGGGCGTAGGTGATGAAGACGACGCTCATGGGCATCCTTCGGCGAGGCTCGCGGCTGGAGGCTCAAGGCTCGCTCCCGATCGATCCAGCGTTCGCAGGTTTACAGGTTCACAGGTTCGAAGATTCAGGCCCACAATCATCGGCGTACTCGTTCTCGCCGTCGTCATCGTCATCGACTACCTGCTACTCCTCAATCCGGAACACCGGCAGGCGCAACCCCCAGACGATGGCCAGCAGCCGGAGCAGCACCACCACGGCCAGTCCGATCAGCGCGGCGGCGTCCCGGCCGCCGCCCGCCGCCTGGAGCGCCACGTAGACCGTCGAGCCGGCGATGGCCGCGGTGGCGTAGATGTCACGGCGCAGGATCAGCGGGATCTCGGCGCTCAGCACGTCGCGCACCATGCCGCCGGCCACGCCGGTCATGGTGCCCATGGCCACGGCGATGAGCGGTGCCACGTGGGCGGCCTCGGCGATGCGGGTGCCCGTCATGGTGAACAGGGCCAGCCCCAGGGCGTCGGCGATCGCCAGCGCCCGGCCGGGCGGCTGGCGGTGGCGGACGTACAGGAGCGTGCCCAGCGCGGCGACGGCGATCACCACCAGGTACACCGGGTCAGCGATCCAGAAAATAGGGTGGCGGTCCAGGAGGATGTCGCGCAGCGTGCCGCCGCCGATGGCGGTGACCACGGCGATCACCAGCACGCCCAGCAGGTCCAGCCCCTTGCGGCCGGCCGACAGGGCGCCGCTCGCGGCGAACACGGCCACTCCCATGAGGTCGAGCACATGGAGCAGGGTCGCGGGTTGCTGGAACATCGGCTGAGATGATAATACAGGAAGGCGGCCGCCGTCCATCGGGGAACGCGGGCGCGGCGGTCGGCCGGCGCGTCAGCGGCCGCGTACGGCGAAGCGCCGCACATCCTCGCTCCAGGGAGGCGCCGCGCGGATGGCGTCGGGCACCGCCTCCGGCTCGGCGACCACCTGCCACATGGCCCGGTGGCGCTCGTCCATGAACCGCTCGGCGATGGCCTGGTCCAGGAGCTGGATCAGCGGCTCGAAGAAATTCCGGGTGTTGACCAGGATGATCGGGTTCAGGTAGAGCCCCAGCCGCTTGAGCGTGATGGCCTCAAGCAGCTCCTCCAGCGTGCCGCAGCCGCCCGGCAGCGCCACGGCGGCGGCGCTTTCGGCCAGCATCAGGTGCTTGCGGACCCGCATGTCCTCCACCAGGCGGAGTTCCGTGAGGCCGGGGTGCCCCCACTCCAGGTCGGCCATGAACCGCGGCAGCACGCCGGTGATGCGGCCGCCGCGTGACAGCACGCCGTCGGCGAGCGCGCCCATGGAACCCGCCCCGCCGCCGCCGTAAATGACGGGGAAGCCGCGGTCGGCCAGCGCCACGCCCAGGCGGTACGCGGCGTCGCGGTAGGCGGCGTCGGCCGCCGGGCTCGAGGCACAGTAGACACAGACGGGTGCTCGGTTTTCCGTTTGATCCATGATTCAGCCCCGCTCGCCGGCCGCTTTTGCGAGCCGGACCGACTCACTATATGACTCCGGCAAAGCGGATACAAGCCCCCTGGCACCGGCGACCGCGGAAGGCGTGACGACGCCCCCCGATTTCTAGGCGGGCGATTCCGGAGTCGGCTTCGGTCGGGTGGCCCACCAGGCCGCGAGAAAGAGGATGGCAAGAACCAGGTCCACGCCGGCGGGTGGCACCATGCCGAAATCCGTCCGCCTGGCGGCGAACAGCCAGGCGATGCTGACGAAGCTCAGGGTTTTGACCAGGAAAGCCGGGAGCATGATGGGGTGGTAGCGGGCCGGGTCGGAAGCCAGGACGAGGTAAAGAATCTGCCAGACGAGATTGATGCCGACAAAACCGTAAAAATAGACGGGGTACTCCAGACCGGGGGCCAAGCGGTGTTCCATGAAGTACATCGGCGCCACGGCGAGAATCCCGAAAATTCCGGCGATCCGGAACACCCATCGGGCGAATGTCATGGCGATGTTCCTCCAAGTCGGTTGATTCCCCCCGAGTCCGGAACCCGCGACATCCCGGATCCGGCCGGAGGACCGGTGCGGTACTGTCATCGGGCAAGCCGACGAGAGCATGCACCACACACACGGATGTACGCCCACCGGGGATCGGATGTTCCCGGTCCGGCCGAGCGGGAGGCTCAGCGCCGCTGGGACACCGCCACGCCCTCGGTCGCCGGCGTCGGGTCGGGTTCGCTGTGGCTGTGGAGCCGGTCGGTCCTGGGGTGGAGGCGTAGCAGCACAAGATAAGCAACCCCAGTTTGCGCGTCTGGTCGCTCTGCTCACGCCGCCATCAGCACGGCGCAGTCTTTGCTGCATAGTGGCGGGTCGGGCAGCGCTCTATCCGCCGATGACCACGGTCCAGGGGCGCACGCGCCATTGGGCGATGAGGCCGTTCTGCACGTACGGGTCGCTTTCGGCGAACGCCTCGGCCACGCGGGGCGAGTCGCCGCGGAACACCAGCACGGCGCCGTCGGCGGGTTCGGCGAAGGCGCCGGCCATGACGAGCTCGCCCCGGGCGTGGGCTGCTTGCGCCAGAGCCAGGTGGGCGTCCCGGAACGGTGCGCGGCGTTCCACGTAGTTCTCGACGGTGGTGTAGAACAGCAGGTGGTAGCGCCCGACGGCCGCCGGGCGAGGCTGTTCCGTGGTCCGCTGGGCGCGATAGGCCTGCAGAGTGGCAGTCAGAGATGCGCCGGCGCCGAACGCCCCGGCGATCAGGGTGATCAAACCGGTCGTGCTCGTTGTGCCGGCCAGCGTCTGCAGCGCCGCGGCGGCCGACGCCAGGAAGCAGACCAGAACGATCAAGTTCAACATCAGATGCCGACGGGATGGGGTCATGGTGTGCCTCCTGATGCGGATGGACCGGCGGCGCCGAGCTGATCCAGCAGGTCGAGGCCGTCCCACTCGCCCCAGCGTTCGGTGATCCGTCCGCCGACGATACGGAGGATCTCGATGCCGCGGAAGGTGATCCGGCAGCCGGTGGGCGCCGCGCCGAGGAACAGGCCGAGGTGAGTGGCAACGGCCGTCCACCGGATGGCCACCGTGTCGGTACGGGTGTCCACCACCAGGTCGTCGGTGGTCGCCTCGAAGTCGGGAAAGGCGGCGAACAGTTCAGCCACGCCCGCCGCGTAGGCGGCCAGCCCCGGATCGCGGCCGGCGGGCGAGCGGTCACAGAAGTCGGGCGCGTGCAGCTCGCTGATAGCTGCCAGGTCGCGTCGCCGCCACACCCGTTCCATCCAGTCGGTGGCCACCGCCGCCAGGGCGGCGTACTCAGGAGACAGCGATGGGTTCGTCAAAGGCATTCGGTTTTCTCCTTTGGACTTTCAGACGTGTTCGGTTTCCGGCGACGGCGCGCCGTCCCGTCCTTTGCCGTGCGCCGAGACCGTCAGTTCGAACGGGTGACGGAATCCCCGCATGTAGCCGGCCTGACCCACGACATCCAGCCGCCAGCGGATGTGGCCGTCGGGATGGGTGGGGCCGGAGGGTCGGGCGTCGTCGGGGATGGTGAAGTTGCGTTCGCGTTCCAGCGCCTTGCCCTCGCGGACACGGGTGTCCCGGATCTCGAGGACGGGGCGTCCGCAAAGCTGTTCCTGATCCTCGACGGTGGAGTGCGACTTGACGCTCACCCGGCGGCGGTACACCCGCTCGCCGACCAGTGTGACCGTGAGTTTTTGCAGTGCCACCGGTCCGGGCTGGCGCAGCCGCAGCCGGGCGGTCTGACCGGGGCGCAGGGTCGCACCGGGCGAGATGCTGAGTTCGGTCCATGGGATCTTCCGGCTCCGCCAGCCCTTGAGACCGGCGATCAGGAGCAGCAGACCCACGCCACCGAACATGCCGCCCACCACCGCCATGATCCAGAGGTCGTCTTCGCCTTTCGGCATGAAAACGAAGAGGATGATGATGGCAGCGCCGAACAGGACGAGCGGGGCGCCGAGAAGAAACACGCAGGTCAACTGTTCGCTGGGCTTGGCACCTGCGCGCGGCAGGCGCTCAAAGGCTGTGGAGGGCGTCGGCTCCGGACCGGCGCCGGCATTGTCAACATCCGCTTGGGTCATGTCACCTCACGCGTGGGCCGTCGATAGCGGGCCTAGTATACACTGGGGATTTAATAGTGAGGAGTGAGGAGTGAGAATGCGTGCTCGAAAATCGTACTCGTAATCGTGATCGTAATCGTGATTGTAATCGTGATTGTAATCGTGGCTCGAGACTCGAGGCCGTTCCCGATCATCGGACATCGGAATTCGGGGCTCGGGGTTCAGGGTTCGGGTTTTACTTTGCGGCTAAATGTTCCCGTCTCAATTCTCCCGATTCACCCATTCACCCATTCACCTATTCACCTATTTCTTCTATTCACCCTCTGAATTGACCAGTGACAAATGATCAATGAAAATGATCAATGGGAACCGAGTGATCCCTTCGTGCCCTTGGTGACTTTGTGGTGGATCGGTCCGAACCCGGCAGGAAATCGTTGCCCGGCGGGACCGGGGGCGGCTACAATGGAGGTGTTCCCCGCCGCAACGACTGTCCGGAGGTGAGGCGCCATGGTCCGAATCGGCCTGGATGTGGGAGCCACCAAGACGGTGGGGCTGCTGTGCACGGAGTCCGGCCGGGTTCTGCACCGTGTCCGGCAGAAGAGTGCGGTGAAGGATCCCGACAAACTCTACGCGGATATCCGGAACCTGATCCAGAAGCTGACCGGGGAGAGCCCGGAGCGGCCCGCCGCCGCCTGCATCGGCATCGCTGCGTTCGTGGACCACGCCACCGGGCACATCCACTACGCACCCAACCTGCAGGTGGAGAACTTCCCGCTGGGCGAGCGGCTGCAGCGGGATCTGGGCCTGCCCGTCCACATCGACAACGACGTGAACTGCGGCGTGCTGGGCGAGGCGCGGCTCGGCGCCGCCAGGGGCGTGCAGCACGTCGTGGGGCTGTTCATCGGCACGGGGATCGGCGCCGGAATCATCACCCACGGCCACCTGCTGCGCGGCGCGCGGGGCATCGCCGCCGAGGCCGGTCACACGCTCTTCATCCCGGGCGGCCGGATGTGCGGGTGCGGCCGGCGGGGCTGCTTCGAGGCGTACGCCGGCGGCCGCTTCATCAGCGAGTCGGTCGTCCGGGCCTGCCGCACGCACCCGAAGTCGCGGCTCTGCGCCGAGGAGGCCAAAAATCTCACCGGCGTGTGGCGGGCCATGAGCGACGGCGACCCGGTGGCCCGCGCGATCTGGGACAAGGCGATTCTCGCCCTGCGGGTGCTGGTCACCAACCTGGTCACGCTGTTCGATCCGGAGATGGTGCTGCTGGGCGGCACCGTCATCCACGAGCTGCCCCAGGTGGCCGACTCGGTCCGGGAGTTCCTGGTGGCGCAGCGGCTGCGGGGAATCCTCCACACCATCCCTCTGACCCAAGCGGTGCTGGGCGGCGACGCGGTGGCGCTGGGCGCCGCCTGCCTGCCTGACCAGCCCTGAAGGAGGCGGCTCCATGACCCGTGCGAGCGATCCGGATTTCGCGTGCCGCCTGGAACTGCCCGGTTGGCGGTTGGTGTTCGCCGACCTGGCCCTCGTGGACGCCTTCGACGCGGCCGTCCTCGACGCCCGTCTCGCCGCGGCCGAGACGGCGCTGCGGCGGCGCTTCGCCGGCGGCGACCCGGCTGCCGACCCGGCGTTGGCGGCGCTCCGCGAGTTGTTCAAGGCGGCGGGCACGAGCCCGTCGCGTTACCGGCCCTCGTCCGAGGCGCTGGTGCGGCGCGTGCTCAAGGGCGACCCGCTGCCGCGGATCCAGCCGCTGGTGGACTTCAACAACCTGGTCTCCATCGATACGCTATGCCCGGCCTGCGTCATGCGCCCCGACACGGTGCATCCGCCGCTGCTGCTGCGGCGCGGTGCCGCCGGCGAGACGGTGACCGGTTTCAAGGGCGAGTTGGACCTGGACGGCAAGCCGGTGCTCGCCGACCGCGCGGGCCCCTTCGGCACGCACATCACCGACGACCACCGGGTGGTGCTTCACGCCGAACACCGCGAGGCGCTCCTCGTGGTCTATGAACCGCGTGCCGCCGGTGTCGACTCAGCGGCTTACCTGGCCGGTCTCACCGGCAGCATCCTCGGCCTCACGGTAGGTCCGGTGCGCGTCTTCGACTGAAAGGCGGGTGCGGCCGGATGCACCACGAAGGCACAGAGGACATGAAGGGATCAATCAGTTTTCATCGATCATCTTGTATTTGTCATTTTTCTTTTAATGGTTATTGCTGTTTGCGTTTATTTGCTATTTGAAGTCGAGCCCGTACTTGCTGCTCACGGGATCTGGGACCTGGGATCTGGGACCTGGGATCTGGGATTTGGGACCTGGGAGTTAGCTATAGGAACCAGGAACAAGGATCCAGAACCCAAGGCCCAGAACCCAGAACCCAGAACCCAGGGCCAATCCCCGATGTCCGAATTCCGCATGGCGTGAACGAGTACCGAGCACGATGACGAGTACGATTACGAATTACGAGCACGAACGATCAACCATCAACGATCAACCTGCAACCTGCGAACCTGTGAACCTGTGAACCTGCGAACCTGTGAACCTGTGAACCTGCGAACCTGTAAACCTGTGAACAGATGATGGACCTGAACAACATCCACATCCCGATTCCAAAGATGGACGGGGCGGCGTTCGACGCCGTGGGGATCGGTCTGAACGCCGTAGACCGGATCATCACCGTGGACCGCTTCCCGGCTCTCGGCGGCAAGGTGGCGTTCCGCGACGAGCGCGTGCTCCCCGGCGGACAGGTGGCCACGGCCATGCTGGCGGCGCGCACTCTCGGACTGGCGCGGGTCCGCTACATCGGCAAGGTGGGCGATGACGCCTTCGGCCGCATCCAGCTCGAGAGCCTTGCCGCCGGCGGACTGGATACGACCTGTGTCCGCGTGGAGCCGGACACGCCGAATCAGTCCGCCTTCATCGTGGTGGATGCCGCCACCGGCGAGCGCACCATTTTTTGGCAACGCTCGGAGCGCCTCGACTTCCGCCCCGGCGAGCTCCGACCCGAGGAATACTGCGCCGCGCCGGTGCTCCATCTCGACGGGCACGACGAGGCGATGGCCGTGGAGTGCACCCGCACGGCGCAAGCCCGGGGCATCCTGACGGTGCTCGACATCGACAAGGTGCGGCCCCGCTCCCGCGAGATCCTGCCCCACATCGACTGCTGCATCTCCTCGGAGAGCTTCCCCCACGCGCTCACCGGCGAGGCGGACCTGGAGCGGGCGCTCCGCGGCGTGGCGGTTCTCTGCCCGGGGCTCGTGGCCGCGACGCGGGGTGCCCGCGGGGTGGCCGGCGTCTGGCGCGGCGAGTACTTCGAGGTGCCCGGCTACGCGGTCCGGTGCGTCGACAGCACCGGCGCCGGCGACGTCTTCCACGGCGCCTTCGTCTACGCCCTGCTCCAGGGCTGGCCCCTGGGGCGGATGCTCCGCTTCGCCAACGCCGCCGCCGCGCTCAACTGCACGGCGCCGGGCGCCCGCGGCGGCTTCCGCCCCGCCGCCGCCGTCATCGCGTTCATGGATGCGTGACAAAGTGTTCACCACACAGGCACGAAGGGCACAAAGAATGGCTGGGGCTGGGGTGCTTGTTGATGGTTGATGGTTGATGGTTGCGAGTTGAGATGAGAGTTGGAGTGTGGGAACGATCTGGCAAAGAGAGCCTTCCGCTTCATCAATCTCAAATAGACCCGCATGCACCAATAAATGACAAATGATAAGCAAAATAAGTACTTTGTGATCTCTGTGCCTGGTATGTTGAAAGTGTCGAAACGAGTATACACTGATCGCGCCGCGGAAGAGAACGGTGTGTGCCATGAGGCGTGACCTCTACACAAAGATTGTTCCTCCCGGCGGGATCGGTCAATCCGGGGAAGTATCCGGCGC
>JAAYUB010000028.1 GCA_012517875.1 Acidobacteriota bacterium
CAAGTTATAAGTTGATGGGTTATTGTTGATGGTTAATCGTCCATCCTGTTCGTTTGCCGTCTGCATCCTGTTCGTTTGCCGTCTGCCATTTCCCGTCTCCCGCCGGCCGTCTCCCGATTCACCCATTTACCGATTCACCCATTCACCGATACACCGTTCTGAGATACCCAATGAAAAGCGACAAATAAAAAAACCATTGTGTCCTTTGTGACTTTGTGGCGAATCCTACCTTCCGTTGAGCTGCGCCATGAACGCGGTGTAGAACGCGGCGGCGGCGCCCAGATGGTCCACCGGGCACGACTCGTTGGGCGCGTGCGCTTCCTTCTCATGGCCGGGGCCGAGCCCCAGGCACGGAATGCCGGCCAGTCCGGCGATGGCGACGCCGTTGGTGGAGAACGTCCACTTGTCCACCACCGGCTCGGTGCCGAGCGCGGCGCGGTACGCCGCCACCGCCGCCTGCACGTAGGGCGAGGCGGCCGGCGTCACCCAGGTGGGGTAGTACTTCTGCATGGGGAACACCTTGCCCGTGTAGGCGGGTTCGGCGTATTGGAGCACCTCCACCGCCGCATCCGGGTGACCGGCGCGGCGGCAGGCCTCCTGCACCTCGGCCACCGCCGTGTCGATGGTCTCGCCCACGGTGAGGCGCCGGTCCAGCTGGATGCTGGCGGCGTCGGGCACCGAGCAGGCCGACGGCGATGAGAAGAACACCTGAGTCACGGTGACGGTCCCCTTGCCCAGAAACGGGTCGTCGGCCAGCCGGGCGTTGAGCTTCTCGATCTCCAGGGCGATGCGGGCGATTTTGTAGACCGCGTTGTCGCCGCGCTCGGGGGCCGAGCCGTGGCAGCTCACGCCCTTGGCATGGACCATCATCTCCATCCGGCCGCGCTGGCCGCGGTGGATGCGCAGGCTGGTGGGCTCCGTGATCACCACCGCCTCGGGCCGGATCTTTTCTTCTTCGACGAGGTACTTCCAGCACAGTCCGTCGCAGTCCTCCTCGATCACCGTGCCCGTGAAGAGCACCGTGAAGTCGCCGGCCAGGTCCATCTCCTTCATGATTTTGCCGGCGTAGACCATGGCGGCCAGCCCGCCCTTCTGGTCCGAGGCGCCGCGGCCCCACACGTGCCCGTCGGCGATGTGGGCGTCGAACGGGTCGAAGCGCCACAGGGCGCGGTCGCCGGGGTAGACGGTGTCGATGTGGGCGTCGAAGGCCACCAGGCGCTTGCCGCGCCCCACCCGGCCGATGATGGACCCCAGGCCGTCAACGCGCACCTCGTCGAAGCCCAGCGTGCGCATCTCGCGGTCGATCACCGCGACCACTTCCTTCTCCTTGGTCGAGTGGGACGGTGTGCGGACGAGATCGCACAGGAACCGGGCGATCTCGGGTTCGAGTTCCTTTGCGCGGGCATGGATTCTGGCGTACAAGTCGGTCATGTGACGATTACCTCGGTGAGAAATGCCGTCAAGCAGTCTGAATGAATGTCATTATATTGATCATTTTTCATTTGTCATTGTTCATTGGTCATTTTCAAAACCGGTCCCACAGGGAGGCAGCAAGCTCGCGGGCGCGGGCGGCCAGCGCCGCCTCGTCCACATCGCGTTCCAACCGCTTGCCCGTCATGAGGACGCGGCCGCCGACGACGGTGGTGTCCACCGCGGCCTGGCTCAGGCCGAACACGACGTGACCGCGGACCGTGGCCGGCTCCAGCGGCGTGGGCGGGTCGTAGTCCACCAAGATGAGATCGGCGGCGGCGCCCTCGGCCAGGCGGCCGACCGGGAATCCCCAGAGGCGGCTGGCGATGGCCGGGTTGTGGACGAGCAGCGTGTCGGTCACTTCCATGAACGCCGCGGTGGGGCCGTTCTGGCGCAGGTGCTGCGCCCAGAGGGCCACGCGCAGTTCCTCGAGCATGCGCACCGTCATGGCGTCGGTGCCGAGACCCACGGTGATCCCACGCCGCGCCATGGCCAGCAGGTCGGCGATGCCCACGGCGTTGTTCAGGTTGGACTGCGGGTTGTGGGCGACCATGGTCTGCGTCTCCGCGAGCAGGTCGAGTTCGGCGTCGTCCACATGGACGCAGTGGGCGCAGATGGTTCCGGCCCCGAGCAGCCCGTGGTCGCGCAGCCGCCGCACCACGCGCTGACCGTGCTCCCGCATGTTGTACTCCTGGTCGGCGGGCGACTCGGCGGTATGCACGTGGAAGCCGGCGCCGAGTTCCCGGCCCATGGCGGCGGCGCGATCCAGGGTGGCGTCGCCCAGGGTGAACGCGGCGTGGAGGCCGAACAGGGCGCGGAGTTGAGGGTCCTTCTCATCCTTGCAGCGGCGGATGAACGCGGCGTTTTCCTCCAGTCCGGCCTGGGCCACGTCGGCGCCGTCACGGTCCGAGACCTCGTAGCAGAGGCAGGCCCGCAGCCCCGCCGCCTTCACCGCACGGGCGATCGCGTCGAGCGAGCCGCGGACGGCGCCGGGACTGGCGTGGTGATCGATGAGGGTTGTGGTGCCGCTCCGCACCGCCGCCACCGCCATGACCAGCGCGCTGACATAGGTGTCGTCCAGGGTGAGCCGGCGGTCCAGCCGCCACCACAGGTTGCGGAGCTGATCCACGAAGTCGCGCGACGGCTTGGCCTTGCCCAGGCCCCGCACCAACGTGCTGTAGAAATGCATGTGGGCGTTGATCCAGCCGGGCAGCACCGCCTTCCCCGCGGCGTCGATGACGCGGGCGCCGGCGGCATCCACCTCGGCGGCCGGCGCAATCTTGTGAATGCGGCCGTCCTCGACGCGGATGGCGTGGTCCCGCAGCACCCGGTTGTCCTCACCCAGCGTCAGAATGACGCCGCCCCGGATCACCAACGGTTGACTCATTTCTTTCCCTCGTACTCGTAATCGTGATCGTAATCGAGGCTCGGGGCTCGAGGCTCGTTCCCGTAACGCGGACTTCGGACTTCGGTGATCAAGATGCACAGTCGCGATTGCCATCGCCCCGCGGCCGTGACGCGATCGCGGACGGTCCATCGTACCCCGAAGCGGCGGTGGGTGGAACAAAAATTTGGGGTGGAACAGCCGCGGACCTTCCGCAGCCAACCGGCCGCGCCCGCCCATCACCCGGTGCCGGCAGCTCCGGATGCAGAAGACACCCATCACTGATTGTCGATGATCACGCCGACCCGTCACCCGGTGATCGCCGATCCGGATGCGGCGGACGACGATCCTGCGATGTCATGGATCGGATGTGCTCCGCATCCAAGCAGGCTGCATGAAAAACGGTCGAGAAGTTGCCTCGGGTCAACTTCCCAACCTCCCAACTGTCCCCGCTTCCGTCCCTCCCTCAACAGGTTCTATTCACCCGTTCACCAATTCCTCGACCCATCACCGGACGGCTTCCCCTTCAGGGCAGCCCCACCGCCACGTCGCCGAAAGCCACGGCTTCCGTCTTCGGCTTGCCGCCGAAGTCGTACGTGGCGAACACCCGGCCGATGGCGGCATCCACGCGAGCCACCACCGCCGGGCGGAAGCTGCCCATGGACGGGATCATGACCTTGTCTCCGGCTTTCACCACCGGCTTGATGGGCAGCGGCGTGCAGTCGGCCCTGGCCGCGACCGCCAGCCGGCCGGCGAAGCCGATCCCCAGCACTTTCTCGCCGCTCACGCCCGTCACCAGGAGCCGTTTGTAGCCGCCCGCCGCCTTGACCGCCACCACGTTGCCCACGATCAGGCCGTCGCGCTGTTTGTGGAAACAGTCCGCCTTGAGGGTGTCGTCCTTCTTGCCCACACCCGCGGGATTGTCGTAGTCGAGATCCAGGTACCGCACTTTGGGCGCCGCGGGTGTGCCGCCGGCGATCACGATGGCGCGCTGCAGCCCGGAGCCGGACTGCCAGGTGCCCAGCACGATGTCGCCCACCGCCGCCTGCTCGCCGCGCCGGATGGGGATGATGAGCGCGTTGGGCAGGGTGACGATGCGGCCTGTCAGCGTCTTGAGCTGCGACTCGGCGGGACCGGGCTTTTCCATGTAGGCACCGTAGTAGATCATGCCCGTCTTGTCGAGGCCTTCGGCGACGGCGCGGTCGAAGAACTCCCGGGCCGGGGCGATCACGAAGTCGCCGGGCTGGGCGGTGGTCTTCACCACGGGGTACGGCAACGGGATCTCGCCGGGCTTGAGCGCCGGCCGGGCGTTCTGGGCGACGAGCGGCGCCGCCAACACCGCCAGCAGGACCGCCAGGATCGCAACTTTCTTCATCATCTTTCTGCTCCTGTCCGTCATAATAGGCGCGGCGCCATCGCCGCGATCCGTTAGACGGACAGACGCCGAGATTTCACAGACGGGGGCAGCCCATGAACACCGCGACCCACAGCCGCATCACCCTGGCGGCCGTCGCCTTGTGCCTGGCGGCGGGTTGGACTCTGGCGGACACGGCCAGGCTGAGTGTCCTGGACTACTATCGGGAACTGCCCGCCGACGTGTTCCAGTGCGAGGCGGACGCCGCGCCCGACCCCGCGGCGCGCGAGCGCCTCATCGTCCACCGCAACATCCCCCACGGCTACATCCGGGCCATGGTGGAGAGGTTCCCGCTGGAGGTGGCCCTGTTCCGGGAACGGGACACGGTGCGGGACATCGTGGCCGTGTCGCTGGAGTGCGGCGACGGCTGCATGTGCCGCCGGCTGGATTTCCTCGTGCGGGAAGCGGACGGCTGGCGGTCGGTGCGCGCCGACGTCTTTCCCGCCGCTGAAGCCATCGAGGCGGCGCTGGGCCGCGACACCGGCTATGCGTTCCAGCTCCCCGAGACCGGCACCACCATCCGCGTGGTGGACGTCGAGAGCCGCGCGCAGCTTCTCACCCTGCCGTGGGACGGGCGCCGGTTTCACATCAGTAAACAGTAAACAGTGAACGGGGAACGGGGATCGGCATACCGTTCGGATGGCAACGAAAGTCGCCAGGCGCCGCCCGGTGAAGCCGGGCAGCGCCTGGACGAGAGGTCGTTTGAAAGGATGCGCGCCCCGGGTCAGGGGCGCGGGGAAGCGACGCCTTCACCCACACCGATTCGCCACGACCCGCTTATGGGTAGCGAACAGTAAACAGTAAATAGTGAACCGGAAAAAGAGAGAGGCGAGAGTGATGAAAGCCGCCATGGTCCGGTCGCAACACCTCGCGATACTTACTGCTCGAATGTCGTCGGCGTGACGCGGGATCGATCGTCAATCAGTTCGCTTCCGGGAGGAGCTGCGCACGGGCGCGGCGGAGGTTGTCCGCCGCCTGCGGGTAGTCGGGGCGCAGTCGCAGGGCCTCCTCGAGCTGGACGGCGGCCTCGGCGGGCCGGCCGGCGTTGAGCAGGGCGCTGCCCAGGTTGTTGCGGGCCCGGGCGTCGCCGGGCTGCAGGCGCACCGCGGCCTCGAGATGGGGCAGCGCCTCACGGAGACGTCCGTGGGTGGCCAGCCAGGTGCCCAGGCTGTAGCGGGCCTCGGCCAGATCCGGATCCAGCCGCACCGCCTCCGCCCACGCCGCCGCGGCCTCGTCCAGCCGGTTCCGGCCGGCCAGCGTCCGCCCCAGCGACAGCCACGCCCAGGCAAAATCGGGCTGCCCCGCCACCGCCACGCGGTAATGCATCAGGGCGGCTTCGGGCCGCTGCCAGGCGGCCATGATCTCGCCCAGGTAGAAGTGGACCTGCGGGTGCTCCGGCGCCCGCTGCAGCGCCCGGTAGTACCAGCCGGCCGCCTCATCCAGCCGGCCCAGCTTGTGCAGCGACGAACCCAGCTTGTACAGGTAGTCGGGATCCCCGGGCTGGAGCCCCACCGCCACGCGGTACTGCGCTGCAGCGTCTGCGGTGCGGCCGCGGGTGAACAGGATGGTGCCCAGGTTGGACTGGGCGACGGCGCTCCCCGGGTTGATGGCGATCGCGGCCCGGCAGTGCGCCTCGGCCTCGTCGATGCGGCCGGCGGCCAGCAGCGCCACCGACAGGTTGTCGTGCGCCTTGTCGTTGAGCTCGGTCACGGAGACCGCGCCCCTGGCGTCCAGGAGGTTGAACGTGTGGCTCATCTTCAGCACCTGCTCGTAGGCGGGCCAGACGAGCCCCGCGTCGAGCGTGCGGCTTGCCTC
>JAAYUB010000029.1 GCA_012517875.1 Acidobacteriota bacterium
ATCGCCTACGGCGTCAAGAGCGGCCTGCAGCCCGGCGAGAACAAGGTGTACGCGGTGTACGACCTGGGCGGCGGGACGTTCGACGTGTCCATCATCAACATCACCGCGGACGACATCAAGGTGGTCGGGACGGGCGGCGACCCGCGCCTGGGCGGCCTGGACATGGACGAGGAGATGATGAAGTGGGCGCTGCGGCAGATCAAGGCCAAGCACGGCGTGGACCTGGCCGGCGACGAGGCGGTGCGGCGCCGGCTGAAGGTGGAGGCGGAGGACGTGAAAAAACGCCTGGTGCTGATGCAGGCCACCGAGCTCAACGTGCCCTACCTGACGGTGATCAACGGCCAGCCGCTGAGCCCGCTCCTGCCCATCACCCGGGCGCAGTATGAGGGGCTGATCATGCGGCTGCTGGAGCGGTCGATGGTTTGCCTCGAGGAGGCCGTGGCCAGCGCCGAAAAGACGAACGATTACGGCTGGGGCGACCTGCACGGCGTGCTGCTGGTGGGGGGGCCGACGCGGATGCCCGTCATCCGCAAGATGCTGGCAGACAAATTGAAGGAAAAGTGCCCGGACCGCGAGTTCGAGATCAAAAGCGATCTGAATCCCGACGAGGTGGTGGCGCTGGGCGCGGCCATCGTGGCCGGCGGGCTCGTGCCCATCGGCCATCCACCCGAGGTGGTGGAGGAGATGGCGCCGGAGGAGCTGGAGCAGGTCAAAAAAGAACAGGCAGCCTCGACGGAATCGGCCGTGCCCAAGGTGAAGATTTTCGACGTCACGGGGCACTCGCTGGGGATCGCGGTGGAGGGCGTGAAGTTCCATCGCATCATCACCAAGGAGTCGGTCATCCCGATCACGCAGAGTCAGGCCGGTTTCACCAACGCAGCCGATTTCACCACCGAGCTGCTGGTGGAAGTGTACCAGGGCGAAGAGGAATACGTGGCCGCCAACACCAAGGTGGGTGAAGTTCGGATCCAGGGGTTGGAGCCGCTGCCGCGCGGCCAGCATGTGCTGGAGGTCAAATTCACCTTGGACGCGAGCGGCACCCTGTCGACGGTCTGTACCGACCTGCGCACCCGCCGGGTCTACGAGGGATCGTTCAAGTTCGACGGGATCACCCGCATGGACGAAGATACGATCAAGAAAAACCGTGAGCTGGTGATGCAGGCCATGGCCGGAGCCTACGGGGCGCCCGGCGGAACGCCTGACGGGACGCCGCCCGCCGCCCAGCCGCAGCCGCCCGCGCCGGGCCCGGCACAACCGGGCGCCACGGCGCCGGTGCCCGGTTTGCCGCCCGAAAAGATCCCCGCGTCCTGGAACGCCGTCTGGGAGAAGGCCCAAGCCTTGGCGCGCAGTCTGCCACCGGACAAGCAGGCCCGGCTCGTCGCGGCGATGAACGGATTCGCCCAGGCGGTGGCGGGCGGCAACGCCGACGTGATCGAGGACAAGGCGTACATCCTCCAGGACACCATCTACGAGGTGGGGAGCTGACGCATGACCACGACGGCCATCGGCCATTACCAGGTGAGCGACTCCCCGGCGGCGCACGACGCGTACGGCGCGCTCTTCGCCGGCACGGATTCCCGGTCGGGTGACGCCGTCTACGTCAAGGCGTTCCGGCCCGCCGGCTCCTGCGCCGCCGACCGCGCCCCCGCCGAAGCGTTCGGCGGGCTGCTCCACGAGGCGCTGCTGCCGCCACGCGAGGAGCTGGCGGTGGGCCCCGGGCGCTATGTGGTGGTGGCCCGGCCCGAGGGCGAGCTTCTGGCCGCATGCCTGGACCGCCTGCGCCGCGGCGGCCTGGCGGGCCGCCACCAATTGCTCCTGATCATCCTGGGCGTCGCCCGCGGCCTGGAGCAGCTTCACAACCGGCGCCTCATCCACGGCCAGGTGAATCCCGCGGCCATCGTGGCGCGTTGCCAGACGCCCCTGCAGGCCTTCCTGCTTTGCTTCGGTGCCACGGAGCCGCTCCCCGGCCACCGCCTCATTGCCGACAATCCGTTTCTCCAGTTTGTGGCGCGGGAGCAGCTCCGGGGCGGCGGCGGCCAGGCATCTGATATCTACGCGCTGGGGATGCTCCTGTATGCCGCCTTCGCCAAGCATCCGCCGTTCGCCGCCGCAACGCCGTGGGCGACGGCCGAGCAGATCATGTGGGGCGACTGCACTCCCTTCGAGCCGCTGCTGGACGATCTGCCGTCGGCTATCGGCCAGGCGGTGGCGCCGTATCTCGAAGCCGTGGGCGCCGTGGCCGGCAAGGCGCTTCACCGCGATCCCCGGGCCCGCTATGCCACCGTCAGCGAGATGATCCGGCTGCTCGACGATCTCGCCCGGCGCCTGGCACCCGTGGAACTCGGCATTCAGCTCTACGAGTCCCGCCGGTTCGACCTGGCGGCGGCGGTGCTCGCCGAAGCGACCGCCGGGCCCGACGCCGCCCGCGCCCACCTGTTCCTCGGACGCGTGTACGGCGAGGGGCTCGGTGACTACGAAAAGGGGGTGGCCGCCTTCCGCCGGGCGCTCAAGGAAAACCCCGCCCTGACCAGCGCCCGGGAGGCGCTGGCGGACCATTATGCCCGCTTCGGCCATTTCGCGCTGGCCAAGCGGGAGATCCTCGAATTGCTGGGCGCCTCTCCCGACAGCATCCCGCTCATGATCCGCTACGCGGACATCCTCCGCCGCGCGGGCGATGCGGATCCGGCCGTCAACGTGCTGCGCCGGGTGGCGGAGCTCAATCCGTATCACCTGGCGGCGCGCGCCCAGGCCATCCGGCTGCAAATCGACCGTCAGCAGTTCCAACCCGCGGAGGCCGAATGCAACGGAGCGCTGGAGGTGATCCAGAAGGTCATCCATCTCGGCAATCTGAACCCGGCCGAGGTGGCCGAGATCTACACGTTGCGGGCGCGGCTGCACCGACAGCGGCGGCTGGCGGATCGGGCCATGACCTGGGCCCAGAAGGCGATCGACATTTTTCCGGCGCACGCCGATGCGCACGTTCTGCTGTCGGAACTCCACCTCGAGGCGGGGCAGAGTGAGCAGGCGATCGAACATTTCTTCGCGGCCATGAGCTTGTCGTCCGACCAGGGGAAGATCCTGGAGGGACTGGCCCGGCTGCTGGACCGTCCAGAATTCAGGCAGGAGTGACACGGAGGGATCATGGCGCAAGCGATCGCATACGGTATCGCCCTGCTGCTCGCAGCAGGGGCCTACCAGGGCATCGTTCGGGTGCATCAGCAGTACCATTCCTGGTGGCTGACCGTTTATCTGGGCTTGTGCATCGCGTTGCCCGTGGTGATCGCGGCCATCGGGCTCGCCCAGGGGCGGCCCGGTTTCAAGGCGTTCGTGCGGACCGTGGTGGCCGCCGCCCTCGGGCTGGCGGTGCTGACCCTGGTCTACCAGCACCTGACCCCGAACTGGATCTGGGCGTGCCTCGCGGGCATGGTCATCCCCGGCCTCGTCACATTCCTGCAGGGCTGGAAGAACGCCCAGACGCGGCTGACCCTGAACCAGGCCATCGAAAACTACAACCAGAACCACTATCGCGACGCCCTGACGGCCGCGCAGACGGCGCTGAACCTGGCGGTGAGCCGCAGTGACCGGGATATGCAGGCCGAGGCCGAGATGATGGTGGGCGCCAGCTACGCCCACACGGGCGAGGGCATCCGTGCGGCCCGCTACCTGAACCGGGCCCGGTCGTACTACCTGGCCAAGGGACAACCGGACAAGACCGGCCTGGCGGACAACCTGCTGCGACAGCTCCGGGACATGGGGGTGGACGTTGACGCCTCGGCGGTGGCTGAGGGTGAGGCGGGTGGAGAGCCGGCCCGGGTGGACTGGACGTTCGCGCTCAACGCGGTGCTCGCCGTCACCGTGCCGCTGGCGCTTGTCCGGCTGTGGGGGATCGATGCCGCGGCGATGTCCGTCACCGCAGCCGCGTTGGTCGCCGCCTGGTGCTTCTTATTAATCTTCGGCGGTTACGCGGTGGTGGACCAGGTGCGCGATCGCACCGACGGCGCTCGGGTGTTCCCCCATCTGCTGCCGTACGTGCTGGCCGCGCTCGCCGCCGGCGGCGCCGCCCTGGGGCTGCTCCTGTCCCGCTGGGGCGCATCGATCAGCGACTTCCCGCCGGCAGTTCGCGGTGCTCTCACAAAGTTGACGGAGACCATCGGCGCCTGGCCGACCGGGGTGCTCTACACGATCCTGGGCGGTGCAGTACTGGTGGGCATCCTCGTGCTGGTGGTCGCCAGCGGTCGTTCGCTGGCCGATTTCGTCCGGGTCATCGGGCAGGGCGACACGCGCCGGCGGGCGCTGGAGACGGCGCGCCTCCACCTGGATGAGGGCGAGTGGACCAAGGCCATCGCCCAGCTCAACCGCATCGATCTGGAGACGGAGAAGAACGCCGACCGACGCAAGGAGATACTATTCGACCTGGGATTCGCCCACTTCCAGGCCGGTCATCCCGCCGAGGCGGCCCAGTCGGTGCGGGAACTCCTGGAACTCGACTCCGCGCACAAGGAGGGGTTGTACCTGGGCGGCTACATGGCGCTGACCGTCGAGAAACCGGACCTGGAACTGGCGGAGCGCTGCTTCCGGAGCCTCCACGACCTGGCGCCCGGTTACCGGCCGCCCCACCTGAAGGGTAACCAGGGGAGTGCCCGGTACTACCTGTGCCTGACGCTCTATCGCCGGGCCATGGCGGTGATGGCCCAGGATGTGGACGCCGGGGCGGAGCTGCTGGCCGAGGTGGGCCGGATCGGGGCGCTGGACAAAGAGGTGGCCGACGCCCTGCTGCGGGTTCACCTATACCGGTTCGCCGAACTCGCCCGGCGGGGCGACTGGGTCCGCGCCGCCGACGAAGCGGAGTTGGCTGTGAAGAAGATGGAGCACCTCGACGGGCTGGTGAGCGATCCGCAGGAGATCGCCAAGCTCCGCGGTTTCTGTCATGCCGCCCGAGGCCTGGTGGCGCTGCGCCGGCAGGCGTTCCAGGAGGCGGCCGAGCAGTTCGGCCAGGCGCTCCAGGCGGTCGAGTCGTTGCGGCGGCGCGCCGCCTTCGGCGGGCGCGGCGGGTCGCTGCTGGAGCAGCTCCTGCGCAACCTGGCGGAGACAGAGACCGACGGCCGCAGCATCCAGCCCGCGTTCCCGGGTGAGTGTTCATTCCTCGCCGCCATCGCCCGCCTGCGCCGGCTGCAGGAGGCGCCGGGCAAGGCGCCAGCCATGGCTAAGGCCATGGCGGAGATCCAGACCCTCCTCGAGGGGAGCGTGGCAGCGGTGCCCGATTTCGCCGAAGGGCGCGCCATGCTGGGTCTGGTGTACTGCTACCTCGGTGCCGACGACGACATCCGCGAGAAGGGCATTGAGGCGCTCCAGTCAGTGCGCGAGCGGGTGGCCTCCAAGTTCGTCTCCCAGACTCTGTCCGAGTACGAGGCGGAGAAAGAGCGGCTCCGGGACGCCCGCGAGGCCTACTTCACCCTCCTTCAGCAATACCTCCAATCGGCGGACGTCCCCCGGGGCGAGCGCCAGGCGCTGCAGGAGACAGTGGTGCAACGGATGAAGGACCGCGGCTTGTACGAGTCGTTCATGGGCAAAGGCGGCCTCGAGATCCACTCCGAGGAGGAACCTACCGTGCAGGAGTACGCCCAGCGCGCCGGCGTGCTCGGCACCAAGATCCAGAAGATCCTGGAATCGAAACGGTCCAGCGCCCAGTCCCCCCAGATCCAGGAGCTCATGCAGCGGCTGAACCAGCAGCATCAGGCGCTCGAAGGAGCGGTGAAATCCATCACCGACCTGGAGATGAAGATCCTCCAGGAAGCGTTGGGCATCATGTAGGCGGCCGGCCGAAGGAACAGGTGAATCGCTATGGCCAAGGAACAGCAGGGAACGCAGGCGGCGCAGATGGGCGAGCTGCTCAGCCGGCTTGATCCCGTCGCCATCGAAAAGGAGAAGCTCAGCCCAAAGCTCGAAGACAGTCCGCTGGAGAACCAGCTTCTGAAGATGGCGGACGTCACCCTCGAGCAGGAGACCGGCGTGCTGCAGGACGTCCTGAAGGCGATGGGGAAGCTGTAGGCGCGCGCGTATGGGCAAACTCGCCGTGACCGACGGCCTGGCGCGCCAGCTCGTGGCGGAGATGGCCCCGCTGGTCGCCCACCTGACCGGCTGGAACCTGCAGCTCGGCGACCTGCGGGTACGGGTGCTGCCCCGTCATCGCGGCTATGAGGAGATCGTCCTGGGCCGGATGCAGGCCGCCGGCATCCGGGTGGATCCCGACGCCCCCCGAAATCCCATCGAGCGGCTCACCGAGTACATGCTGGAAGGCAACATCGCCGGGGCGTACAACCACGGCACCCGGGAGATTCTGGTTGTCCGCGAAAACGTCGACGACAGCAACCTCGACGGCCTCCGGCTGACCCTGGCGCACGAACTGGTGCACCGCGGCCAGCACGTGCACCATACCCACCTCTTCGACCGGATGGACGAGGTGATGCGGGCGGCGTACGGCTGCGGCATCGAGGGGCGGGGGACCGTGGCCGAGGCCATCCGGCGCCTGCACGAGGTGGACGAGGTCATGACGGTGATGGAGAGCCATGCCGGCTACGTGGAGCGCGAGATCAAGCGCCTCTATCTGCCACGGGCCGTGCAGGAGTCCCATTTCAACCTGGCGGCCCTGATGTTCCGGGTGCTGGGAGCGCGCAAGGTCGCCCAATACACGGACGGCATCCCGGCCGTGGCCCGCGCCACCCGCGCCGGCCACATCGACGCCCTCTACCGCAAGCTGGGGTGATCGGACGCGCGTGACTTCGCAGCATGCCTGAAGTGTAGTGCCCGTTCGCATTGTCTCACGGTGACCGGTGACATCCCGCGCTGGATGAGGATCATGTCCAAAAACATTGGGATCGACTTGGGGACGATCTATTCGAAGGTCGCCTGCTGGGACGACCGGCAGCAGCGGGCGGTGACCATCCTCAATCGGTATGGGATGGGTGTCACCCCGTCCGCAGTCGGTCTGAACAAAGCGGGCGACGTGGTGGTGGGAGTGGAAGCGAAGCAGGACGCAGTGTTCCACCCCGACCAGGCCGTGCAATACATCAAGCGTCAACTGGGGTCTGCCATCTGTGTGACCCTGGGCGGTCGGTCATACGACCCGCCAACCATAACCTCGTTGATCCTGGAGTACCTGAAAACCTGTGGGGAGTTCTTCATTGGCGAACCGGTGCAGGACGCGGTGATCGCCATCCCGACGATCTTTCCTGAAGTGCAACATGCGGCGATCCGGGAAGCTGGCCGCCTTGCGGGGTTGAACGTCCAACGGTTGATCCCCGACAACACGGCTGCGGCCGTTGTCTTGAAGCAGCGGGTCGGTGGCGCGGCGGTGTGCGGCCCCGTGCTGCTGGTCGATCTAGGCGGAGGAATGGTGAGCGTCTCGGCCGTGGACCTGGCGGACGACTGCATCGCGGTGGTGGGAACAGGCGGCGAGCTTCGGCTCGGCGGCCTGGACATGGATGAGCAGGTGATGAAGTGGGCGCTCCGGCAGATCAAGGCGAAGCACAATGTGGAGCTGGCCGGTGACGAGGCGGTGCAGCGGCGGTTGATGGCAGAAGCGGAGGATGTGAAAAAGCGACTGGTGCATGCGGAGGCGGCGGAACTGAACGTGCCGTTCCTGACCGCGATCGACGGCCAGCCGCTGAGCGTGAGGCTGAGCATCACCCGAACAGAGTACCAGGAGCTGATTCGGCCGCTGCTGGCGCGGCTGGTGACCTGTCTCGACGAAGCCATGGCCGGAGCGGAGCGTGCGGACGCGTTCGGCTGGAACGACCTGACGGCGGTCTATATCCTGGGCGGCCCGACCCGGCTGCCCATGGTGCGGCAATGGCTCCATGATGCCCTATCCGAGCGGTGCGGTGGGCGCGTGCCGCCGATCCGCACTGACCTCAATCCCGAAGAGACGGTCGCGCACGGCGCCGCCATCGTCGCCGGCGGCCGCGTGACCATCGGCGGTCCCCAACACCAGGAGCCGGTGGGATCGGCTGCAGAGGAGGGAGTGCCGCCGTTGTTCCGGGTAGTCGAGGTCGTCACGGCCAGGCAATCGGTGGGCTTCGCGGCGGCGGAAGGGAAATTCATGACGCTCATTCCCAGGGGGACGGTCCTGCCCGTCACGCGTTGCCTGCCTGTGTTAAGCGGAATGACCATGTTCACAACGGATCTCGTGGTGGAACTGTTCCAAGGCGAGGAAGAGTACGCGGCGGCCAATACGAAAATCGGTGAGCTGAGAATTGCCGAGCTGGATCCGCATGCGTGCCGGTTCAACCCGATGGAGGTGGCGATCACTCTGGATGTGAGCGGGGACATCTCGGCGGTGTGCACGGACCTGCGCACCCGTAAGCCGTATCCTTGCACCTTTATTACGAGGAAAATCACTCGGGCGGATGATGACTAGACGCGGCGTCTCCGCGATGAGTACCTGATGTCGAATCAAGGCATCGGGCGGAGCGAGTTGATGGCGCGGTGATGCAACAGGCCGCGTTCCTTGAACGCGGCGGGCGGTAACGGCGTGCGCCTCGCCGGACTGGTCGGCGGCTATTCCGTCGCGGGGAGGGACAGGCAGACGCGGTCCCGGACGTCCGTCCAGCGGGCGCGGAAGCGGTCCAGCAGCAGGTCGGGGCCGGTCTTGGAGAGGCGCCCGTCCGGGGTTCGGTACTGGAAAAAATGCAGCGTGTAGCTGCTGACGGCGGTGCGGGAATAGGTGTACGTGTTCGAGAACGTGCCCACGGGCTGGGCGTCCGGGGCGTAGATCGCCAAATCTGCCAAGGCGCTCTCGGGCATGAGCCGGATGACCGTGTTCGACAGGGCGACGAAGCAGTCCTCGCGGTTGGGGGCGAACAGCTCGGCGAAGGTCAGTTCGATCGGGACTTCCGCCGGGGTCGCGGCGGGCCGGTTGGCCGCCAGCTCCGCGTAGCGGGTCGCCACCGCCTGGAGGCGCTTGTCCACCGCATCGAAGGGGAGGGTTTTCGGTTTCCCTTTGGCCTTGATTTTCAGTCGGCCGAATTCCTGCAGCAATTGCGTCCGGATGTCGGCGCCGCCGCCGGGGGCAGACGGGTTGCCGGCCGTTTGCGGCAGGGCCATCACGCCGGCTACAATCGTTGCGAATGCCAATACGCACACCCAACGGATACGATGCATGATGCTTGGCTCCTTCGCTCAGGATTGAACCGGCGGCTGCAGCGGCAGCTCGAAGCGGAAGCGGGCGCCGCCGCCGGGGCGGTTCTCGGCCCGGATCCGGCCGCCGTGCGCCTCGACGATGGTTTTGCAGATGAACAGACCCAGGCCGACGCCGCCGGTGCGCCGCTCCCCCTGAATGTACTTCTCAAAGAGGGCGGCGGCGTCCGTTTCGGGTATCCCCGGACCCTCGTCGTCCACCGTGACCTCGATGCGGTCGCCGACTGGGCCGATGCGGACAGTGACCGTGCCGCCGGCGGGCGAGAACTTCATGGCGTTCTGGATCAAGTTCAGGAACACGTGGCCCAGCCGATCGCCGTCCACGCGGGCGACGAGTTCGGACGGGGCGTCCAGCTCCAGCCGGATCTGCCGGGCCCGCCCGCCGGGCCGGGCCTGGTCCATGGCACGGCGGGCCAGGGCGACGACGTCTTCGGCGCGGAGCTGCAGTTTGAGACGACCCGCCTCCAGGCGGCTGGCCTCGAGGAAGTCGGTGATCTGCTGGTCGATTTTCCGGGCGCTGGTGATGATGAGCTCCAGCATGCGGCGGGCGTCGCCGCCGGCCGAGTCCTCACGCAGCAGCTCGGCCAGGCCGAGGATGGCATGGGTGGGCATGCGCAGGTCGTGCACGATCATGTTGGCGAAGTCGGTTTTCAGCGCCTCGAGCTCGTCCCGCGACTGCTTGAGCTTGAGCAGCGAGCGCACCTTGGCCAGCAACAGGTCGTCGCTGAAGGGCTTGGAGATGAAGTCGTCCGCCCCGGCCTCCAGCCCTTGGATACGATCCTCCAGTTCGTTGAGCGCCGTCACCATGATGACCGGGATGAAGCGCGTGGCGGCGTCCGCACGGAGCGCCCGGCACACGGCGAAGCCGTCCTGCCCGGGCATGAGCACGTCCAGCAGCACGAGGTCCGGCACTTCCGCGCGAGCGATCCGCAGCGCGTCCGCGCCGGTGCCGGCGCTGCGGGTGGCATACCCCTCGGGGGTGAAGATGGCCTCCAGCAAAACCAGATTCTCCGCGACGTCGTCCACAAGGAGCAGCCGGGGTGGGTTATGCATCGTAGGTCTGCCTCGCCTTGACGATATCGCCCCGCCGGCCGCGGGCGTCCACTCCGGCGGTGGGCAGGGTGAAGTGGAAGGTGTTGCCGCCGGCCGCGGCGGACTCCACCCAGACCCGTCCGCCGTGGAGCTCCACCAACTTGCGCACCAGCGCCAGCCCCAGCCCGGTGCCTTCCGTTCCGGCGGCCTGGGCGGCGCGAACGAAGGGCTCGAAGATCCGCTCCCGGTCTTCCGCGGCGATCGCCGGTCCGCTATCGGTCACCGAGATCCGGATCTCGTCGCCGAACTCCGTGAGCTGCGCCTGCACGGTGATGGCGGAGCCCTCGGGGGCGAACTTGATGGCGTTGCTCAGCAGGTTGAACACGATCTGCTTCAGCTTGCTGCGGTCCACCGTCACGGGGGGGATGGAATCACCGAGCCGCAGGTGGACTGTTTGCGCCTTGCGGTCCGCCAGCGGCCGGATGGAGTGCGCACATTCTTTGAGAAGCTGCGCCAGGTTGATCCGGCGGCGTACCAGCGCCACCTTGCCCGAGTCGATCCGGGACAGGTCCAGGGTGTCATTGATGAGCTTGAGCAGGTGGTCGCCGTTCTTCTTGATGTACTGGGCGTATTCCTGCTGCCGCGGGTTGAGTGGACCGTGCGTCTGCTTCAGGAGCACGTTGGCAAAGCCAATGATCGCGTTGAGGGGGGTCTTCAACTCGTGGGACGCAGCGGCCAGAAACGCCGTCTTGAGCTGGTGGGCGCGCTCCAGCTCCCGATACCGCTCGCGTAGCGACTCCGATTTGAACTTCAGCTCCCGGGCCAGGCCGATCGTCCGCTGGAGCGTGACGGCGTTCAGGATGGCGATGGCGATCTGGACAGCGGCGCGCTGCACCAGGTCCAGCATCTCGGGCGAATAGCTGGCGGTGGTCCCGGCGACCAGCACGCCCAGGAGCTGGTCCGCGCGGAGCAGGGGCTGGATCAGCACCACGCGCGGCGGCACCTCCACGTCGTCAGCCAACCGGAGCTTCAGGGGGAAGGTCGGAGGGATGTCCCCTGACACGTACTGCTTTTTCTCCCGGGTGACGAAGCCGAACAGACCGACCCCCGGTTCCAGCGGCGGCAGGTGGTCGGGGAGGTTGTGGCTGGCGAAGGGCAGAAAGCGCCTTTCCTCGGATGCCTGCAGGTAGATTGCCCCGATGCCCGACTCGGTCGCCGCGCACAGCATCACCAGCACATCGTCGAGCGTCCGCTTGAGGTCATCGGACGAGATGAGCCGCGTAACGATCCGATTAAACAGCTCGCGGAAATGCTGTTCCCGCTGCAACTGGTGTTCGCGGTTGATGAGGCGCCGGTTTGACTCGGCCAATTCGTCCATGGCTGCGAGCAGCCGGGCGCGGTCGGTGGCGGATTCAGGCGGACGGGTGCGTTTGGCGCCCACGATTCACCTCACGGGGGGCGTCGGGGCGGACGGCTTCCGGACCACCAGCGCCGCCCAATCGCCCGCCCAGTCTTCTTCCAGGATTGTCCAGCCGCACTCCGTCGCGGCGGGGCGAATACCGGACAGTTCCTCGCCGAGGATCCCGCTCAGCACCATCAACCCGCCGGGCCGAAGCAGGCGGTCGAGATGCCCCCGGTGGGACAGGATGATCCCCGACAACAGATTGGCGAAAATAAAGTGGTAGGGTGCCGACTGAAATTCCTCCAACGGCACGCAGCGCACTGCGTGTGTCAACCGCACCCGGTTGGCGGCGAGGTTCTCGCGGGCCACCTCGACACTGGCGGCATCCAGGTCAATGCCGTCCACGCGGAACCGTGGCGCGGTGCGTGGACACCGCCAACTGGCCCAGCGGTCGAGGGCGATCATCAAGATCCCGCTGCCGCACCCCGCGTCCAGGCACCGCGTGTGCCGGGCGCGGTGATATTTTTCCATCAATTTGATGCAGAGCCGCGTGGTCTCGTGGCTGCCCGTGCCGAACGCCTGCTGGGGATCGATCTGGATGACCAGGCGCCGGCGGGGATCGGCGGGCGTATCCCACGACGGGTGGATGAGAAAATGGCGGCCGGCGGTGACGGCGCGATGCGCGTCGCGCCCGTGCGCCACCCAGTCGACCCGTGCTTCGAATCCGATCTGCGGCCGCGCCAACGAGCCGGCGGACTGAGGGGCCAGGCGACGCGGCAGCTCGGCGGCCAGACGCTGCAGATCCACTCCCGGGGGAAAGTACGCCTGAATGGTGACGTCAGTCGCTGCTGGGTAGGTGACGGCGGCGCCCAGCGAGCCCAGTCGCACCATGAGCTCGCAGGCCGTTTCCTCCAGTTCCTGCGGCAGCGTCCAGCTGATGATCCCCCACGGGTCGTCCTGCGTCATGATCGCCAGCGTCTAGTTGGGTGTCGGACGGGAGAGGCTCTCCCGGATTTTGTGCAACATGCTCTTCTGGTCCGCAAGCGTGTCGCCGTCGGCCAGCCGGCCGAACTCCTCCAGCAGCTTCCGCTGCTCCCGGGACAGCTTCTTGTTCACATCGACCTTCACCCGTACGTACAGGTCGCCGCGGCCGCTGGTCCCGATTTCCGGCATTCCCTTGCCCCGCAACCTGAACACGGTTTCGGGCTGGGTGCCGGGGGGAACCTTGAGCTTCTCGTCACCGAACAGCGTCGGGATCAGCAATTCGTGGCCCAGGGCCGCCTGAGTGAAGCTGATGGGGATCTCCAGATACAGGTCGCTGCCTTCCCGGTGGAACAGCGGATGATCCTCCGCGAAGACCAGGATGTACAAATCGCCCGGCGGCCCGCCGGCGGACCCCGCCTCGCCTTCGCCCTGCAGGCGCAGCCGGGTACCCGACGTGACGCCGCCGGGGATCTTGACCTCGATGGTTTTCTCCCGCCGCACCCGACCCTGGCCATGACAGGCGGCGCAGAGGGTCTGGATCACCCGGCCGGTGCCGCCGCAGTGCGTGCAGGGACGGGCGATGGTGAAGAAGCCCTGGGTGTAGCGCACCTGGCCGCGACCGTTGCAGGTGGTACACGCCGTCGGACTGGTTCCGGGCGCGGCGCCTGATCCGCCGCAGTCGGCGCAGGACTCCAGGACGGGAATCTTGATTTTCGTCGCGGTGCCGAAGGCGCTCTCGAGGAAGGAGATCTTCAGCTCATATTGCAGGTCGTTGCCGCGATGGGCCCGGTTGCGGCCGCGGGTGCCGCCCCGGCCGAGCAAGTCGCCGAAGCCGAACAGCCCATCGAAGATGTCGGCGAAATCGGCGAACACCGTGTCGAAGCCGCCCTCGAAAGCCGAACCGGTCACGCCGGCGTGCCCGAAGCGGTCGTACTGGGCGCGCTTTTCCGCGTTGCTCAGGACGCTGTAGGCTTCCGCAGCCTCCTTGAATTTCTCCTCCGCGGCGGGGTCGTTCGGGTTTTTATCCGGATGGTGCTTGAGCGCCATTTGCCGGTAGGCTTTCTTGATCTCGTCCAGTGACGCGGAACGATCCACCTCAAGGACTTCGTAGTAGTCGCGCTTGGCCAAGTGATTCCTCCAGGGGCGGCGGCGTCAGG
>JAAYUB010000030.1 GCA_012517875.1 Acidobacteriota bacterium
GACCTGGTTCCAGGTGCTGATGGCGGCGCTGGCCCTGGCCGTCATCGTAGGGGTGTATCGCTGGCGGACCTACCTCCTGCGGCGTCGCACCCGGGAGCTGACTGTCGAAGTAGACAAGCGGACCGCCGAGTTGCAGGACGCCAACCGACGCCTGACCCACCTGGCCACCTATGACCCGCTCACCGGCCTACTGAACCGCCGGGCCATCATGGAGCGGCTCGAGGAGGCCGCCGGTCCTGCCGGACGCGGCAACCGCCAGTTCGCCGCCATCCTGGTGGACCTGAACAAGTTCAAGGCGGTGAACGACACGTTGGGGCACACCGCCGGCGACGACGTGCTCCGCGAGATGGCCGGCAAGATCCAGGGGTGCCTGCGCCAGGGGGATGTCCTGGGCCGCTACGGAGGAGACGAATTCCTCATCTTTCTGCCGGGCGCCGATGCGGGGGCGGTGGATGCGGTCGCCAGCCGCATCGCCGCGCTGAGCTACACCGCCAGCGGCGACGGCACCGTCATCACCGTCACGGCGGCATGCGGCGGGGTGGCCGTTCCCGGCATGTGCGCGCCCATCCTCTCCGCCCTCCTGGCCCAGGCTGACGCGCTGATGTACACGGCTAAGAAGGCCGGTCCGCCGGGCATCGCCACCGCCGCCTATCAGCCGCCGGATTCCTGAAGGCACCTGGTCTGCTGAAACCCGGGCGACGGCGGTGGTCGGCGTCACTGCGCGATCTCTCGATGCACAAAATCTCTGCAGTGGAACCGGGTATCAACGGCTATAATTGAATCAAATGTATTGAAAGGAGGAGGCAATGTATTGGCGATGTGTCCCGTTCAACCTGCTGATCATGGTGTTGTTCGCCGCTGCGTCGGCGGCTTCCCCGACTCTCAAGCCCGTCTCCATCAAAGGATCCGGCGATTTCATGCACGACGCCAAGCTGATGGCGGACGGCGTGTTCGTCGACAAGGGAGCCGCCTGGGACAGCCTGCGCTGCGTGCACTGGACCGAACCGGATGTGTGTTTCGAGCTGGACCTGGGCGAAATGTGCCAATTGTCTGAAATCACGCTGCAAGTGGACAACAACGACGTCTACCGCCTGGATTACTCGGCGGACGGCCGGAAATACACCCCGCTGGTCACCATCTCCGCGGACTTCGGCGAGATCGATGACGGCATGGATGTCTTCAGTTCCGACGCCGGCCACTCCGATTTCGTCGCCGCCCTTGACTTCAAACCGGTCACCGCCCGTTACCTGCGCCTGCAGGCCCTCGAGGGTGACGGCGCCTTCAGTGTGGCGGAAATCCAGATCGTCGGGACGCCTGTGGAGACCGCCTCCGGCTGGCCCTCGGTCAATGGGCATGGCACCTTCAACAACAAGCCCTCGCTGCTGGTGGACGACAAGATCGTCGAGGAGGGCACCGCCTGGACGGATGACCAGACGGTGCACTGGTCCGACCCGGGAGTGTACTTCATCATCGACTTCGGCAAGATCCGCCCCGTCTTCGACATCATGATCCAAGTGGACAATAACGACGACTACATTGTGGACTATTCCGTCGACGGAACGGCATACACTCGGCTGTTCGCCATCGGCGCGGACGATGGCAACGTCACATACGGCATGGACACGATGATCTCCCTCGACGCCCACCCGGCATACGAGCCTAAAATCGACTTCAAGCCGGTCCGGGCCCGCTTCCTGAAGGTCTATGCTCTGGGCGGCGACGGGCTGTACGCCGTCACCGAGGTCGATGCCCGCTGACGGCAGGTGACTGTCGACGGGGGTTATCAGACCGCCGTTTCCATGGGTTTCAGAGACATGGTCCGGTTGCGGCCGGCTTGCTTGGCCTGGTACAGGGCGTAATCCGACAAGCGGATGAAATCAGAAAGTGAAACGGCCTGACTGGGCGTCAGACTGGTGACCCCACAGCTCACGGTGACGTACGGGCTGGCCTTGGAGGCGGAATTGGCGATACTCAGCGCCTCCACCCGCCGCCGCAGATGATCGGCCACCTTGACCGCTCCATCCAGGTCGGTCAGGGGCAGGATGACGGCGAATTCCTCGCCGCCGTAGCGGGCGATCGAGTCTCCGGCGCGGGACAGACCGTCGGCCATGGCGGTTGCCACCGATTTCAGGCAGGCGTCACCGGCCTGATGCCCGTAGGTGTCGTTGAAATCCTTGAACCAGTCGATGTCCACCATGATCATCGCCAGTGGCGTTCCGGCGCGGACGGCCCGCTTCCACTCCTGGTCAATGCGCTCGTCGAACTGTCGCCGGTTGGCGATCCCGGTCAACGGATCCAGATAGGAGAGTTCCAGCAAGGTCCGGTTGGCGTCCTGGAGCTGCCGCGTCCGGGCGTCCACCAACTCCATCAGCTCGTCCTCGCGACGCTGGTGCGCTTGCAGGCGAAGTTTAAAGCCGGCGTACAGCAAACCGACGCCCAGGGCGGCCAGCAGCGCGTACGCCCACCAGGTTGCCCAGGGCGCCGGCCGGATGGTGAACGCGACCTCCACCGGCCCCTTCACGTTGCCTGCGTAGTCGCGGCCCCACACGCGGAACACGTAGTTGCCGTCGGTCAGTCGCCGGTATTCCTTCTTGAAATCGGCGGACCACTCGGACGGCTGGGCGTCGAAGCCCACCAACTGGGCGCGGTACCGTGTGTCCTCCTGGCGGAAGAAGCTCAGCAAGGCGTATTCGAAGTCAATGTTATTTTCATTGAAGGCGAGCGACGCGCCACCCTGAAGCCGCTGGGGGACGGCCTTCCCCTGGACGATCGTTCCCTGGACCAGAAGCGGCTTGGGAGTGTAGTCGCGGGCCTCCAGCCCGGGATCGAAGACGGCCGCGCCGCACACCGTTCCCACCCAGATCCGGCCCAAGTGGTCCACCATGCCGGCGTTCCGGTTGCACTGGTTCAGGGGCAGGCCGTCTTCCACGGTGAATGTGAACACGTCGAATGCCGGCCGCCCCGCCCCGCCACTCCGTTCGGTTGGCGTCAGTCGGACCACACCCTTGTTGGTGAGCATGTAGAGCCGATCTTCCGCATCGCTCAGGATCTTGTACACCGTGTTGTTGGGCAGGCGCGGTTCGGTGGCGTCGGTAAGGGTGAGCGCGATGCGCTCGGGATCGTCCAGATCGATACAGAAGGCGCCGCCGCCGTCGGTACCGGCCCACACCACCGTGCGTCCGTCGGGCAGCGTGGCGGAATGCAGACACTGAATCGACTCGTTCAGCAGGCCTTCACGGCTCGAATACGTCTGCCAGGACGCGCCGTCGAAGCGGGCCAAACCGCGAGCGGTGCCCACCCAGAGGACGGGCGGACTGTCCCCCCGTCGGGTTTGAATCAAGCTGAGCACGGAGTTGTGGGGCAAACCGGACTGCGTGTCGAACACAGTCCAGCGCCCGCCCCCGAAGCGAGCCAGGCCGCCCCGGGTACCGACCCAGAGGAACCGGTCGGCGGCGGAATCGCCGGTTTCCAGCAGGACCTGGATCATGTCATTCGGGAGTAGTCCCGGGCCCGTGCCGATGGTCCGCCAGCCGCCCTGGGCGAAGCGGGCCAGTCCGCCGGTGCGGGTGCCCGCCCAGACCGTCGTCCCGCCACCGGGTTCGGCGGTCGCGGCGAGGCACTGCACGATGTCGTTCGGCAGCGCCCCGGTCGACTGGCTGAATGTGTCCCACCGGGCGCCGGTGAGCCGCACCAGGCCGCCGCCATCGGTGCCGAACCAAACGCTGGACGTGCCGTCGGGCGCCACCGTCTCGAGCAACGAGAGCACCGGCAGCGGGAACGGCCGCTGCACCGGCTGGATCACGCGCCACTGCCCTCCCCGCAGCTCGGCCAGACCGCCGTTGCGCGTGCCGGCCCAGAGGACGGGCACGCCCGTGGTCTGCCGAGTCTCGTGGAGGCTGTACACCGCGTTGGACGGCAGGCCGTCATTGAGTCCCAGATTATGGATGCGCCCCTCACTCAGCCAGGCCAGGCCGCCGCCGTCGGTGCCGATCCAGATGCCCTGGGGATTATCCGACCCGCCGGCGGCCTCGAGGCTGGTGAGATGTACCGAGGGGAGCCCGTCCGAGCTGCCGTACCGCCGCCAGGCGTTCCGGTGGAAGCGGTACAGGCCGCCGCCATACGTGCCCACCCACAGGGCGCGGCTGCCGTCCGGCTCCATCGTCTCCAGAAAACTGTTCACCGACTCGCGCGGAAACCCCGGTCCGATTTCGAACCGCTCGGCGTCCGGACGGAACCGAGCCAATCCGCCTTCCGTCCCCGCCCAGACGGTGACCCGGCCATTGCCGTCGCGCTGGACGTACAATCCCCAGACACGGTTGTGCGGCAGTCCACGCCGGGTGTCGAACAGGGTGCTTCGCCCGACTTCGATCCGCGCCACACCGCGATGGTGAGTCCCCGCCCAGATCACCGGCTCGCGATCCGGGGCCGCGCTGTCGGCCAGCGCGTTGATTCGATCATTCTGGAACGCGTCGGCGCTGCCCGGCAGCGGGGTCCAGCGGCCGTCCTGATAGCGGTGGAGCCCGCCGGCCTGGGTGGCGAACCAGAGGCTGCCGTCGCCCGCCGCCAGGATGGCGCGCACGAAATTGGACCGGGTCCGGTTGGGCATGTCCACACCGTGCCAGCGGCGGCCGTCGTAATATGCCGCGCCGTCCTGGGTGCCGATCCAGAGGAAACCGTGCCGGTCGCTGACGATGGCGTGGACCGTGTTTTGCGGCAGGCCGTCCGAGTCGCGAAACACGCGGATGGAGTAGGTCCCGATGTCCAACAGGCTGGCGGCGTGAGCAGTCGGCGAAACAATGCCGGCGAGTCCGGCCAGACAGAGGGCGAGCGCCGCGAGCAGCCCCGCCCTACGACAGACGGACCGTCGGGCGGATGTCCCCGACATCGCCTGACAGACGCTGTTGCGGATCCCGGATGGCTGCATCATGTTCCTGTGGTTTGTCCTCGAGCCGTCCCTGAATAACCGATCCCGCCGACTTGAAGGAGCTGGTTTGCCTTAATTGTATTCGGACCGCGCCGGGAAAGCAACCGACTTCCCTATTCCGGGCCGCCGCCGAGGTGCACCGCCAGCCTGTGGATCGTCAACGGCGCCGATCCTTCGTAATGGTTGTTCACGTTCAGATAGACATCCACACCGCGGGCCAGGAGATCCTTCACCACTCCGGCCATCCGCCCGATCTCCTCGTCGCGCGGCCTCACGATCCGGTCCCAGCGGTCGCCCGATCGCCGTTCCATCTCCTGACGTTCCGGCCCGTGAAGCCGGACCACCGCCAGACCCCGAACCAGATCCCGGACACGCGCATAGACATCGGCGAGATCGGGCATGTAATACCCCTGGAGGAATACAGGCGTCAGGTCCCGGTCCCGCAGCCATGTGAACGTGTCCCGGTTCAACAGATTCGGGTTGCGCAGCTCGACGCCGAGCGGGATCTGGCGGTCCACCGCGGCGAGGAACGCGTCCAGTCGGTCACGCAGGTCCGTAGGCCGGGGCATGTGTTGGCGATTCAGGTATCCGAACTGAAGCATGAGGACGCCGGTCCGGCTCCGGATCGGCTCCAGACGCTCCAGCACCTGCGCGAAGAGTTCGGGGGAGAGAAAGTGCGGGTTGGGTCGAAGCGGCCCCGTCCGGGAGCGCTCCGGATAGTGGGTCAGCGTCAGGCTGTTGGGCAGTTTGATGGAGAACCGGAAATCCGGCGGGACGGCCGCCGCGTACCGGGCGGCGACCTCCCGGCTGGGCAGAACCAGGCGGTCGGGGGGAAAGAGCGACCAGAACCACTGGTCGATTTCCACCGTCGGGTACTTGGTGGCATACTCGGCCAGATATCGCTCCTTATCACGACCGGTATAGATCAATCCTTGCCAAGAGACGAATTTCCAGCTGCATGTCCCGACGCGCAGACGGCTCATAATCTTGAGCATAACGAAGTTCCTCCCGGCGGGCAAGGGCGAACCGCCCGGCGGCGGTGCGGGCAGAGCCCTTGCGACCCGACGGCCAATCCCGTACAATCGCCGGTCACAGCATCTTTCCGGAGAACGCCAGGCATGGACATCCACTGGAACGGAACCTTCGAAGTCAAGACGTACGAGCTGGACCATAGCGGCCGCCTACCGCTGCCGGCGCTCCTCCACCGTATGCAGGAGGCGGCGGAACACAATGCCGTGGCCCTGGGATTCGGCGTCGAAGAGCTCTTGCGCCGGAATCTCACCTGGATGCTCACCAAATTCCACCTGCAGGTGGACCGTTTTCTCGCCGGTCGACAGCCCCTAACCACCGAAACATGGCCGTCGGGTTTCGAGGGCCGCTACGCCTGTCGCGAATTCCGTTTCTATGCCGGTGAATTCCGCGAGCTGTTCGCCGTCGCCGCCAGCCGGTGGCTGATGGTGGATATCCGGCGCGGCCGCCCCGTCAAGGCGCAAGACGCCTTCCCCGAGTTGTTCCCCTTCGATGAAACCCGGGTGATCGAGGATCCCTTTCCCGAACTCGACCCCGCCGGTCCCGAGGTGCACCGGGCCGAGTTTCCAGTCCGCCTGGCAGACCTGGACATCAACCAGCATGTCAACAGCCTGCGCTACATCGACTGGATCATCGAGGCCGTCCCCGACCGCCTCTGGACCACCCATGGCGTCGGCGCGCTGCAGGTGGAATACCGCCGCCAGTCCGCATATGGCGATACGGTCGTCGCGGCCACCTATCGCGCCCCGGCCGCTGATAGCAAGTCAGCGCCGGTGTTTCACCACGAATTGCGCAATGCGGCCGACGACGCCGTGCTGGTGCGGGCCCGCACGGTCCGCGTTCCATTCAGGTAGTTGTCAGAAAAGCCCAGTCGGGCGCGATCCGTCCGCGACGAACGCGCACCGGGTTCCGGGGCGGCGGCCTTCCGCAACCGCTGCATTGCCCCGATCAATCCTCCGGTGCAAGATCGTGCGGGTCGCGGGGACGCAACCGTTGTCGCAGCGAGTCCGACGGCTCGGGCAGCGTCCAATCCCCCTGCTGACGCCGACGCGATGCCTCCGCCTCCGCGGCCGCCGCCACGGCGGGATCCGGCGCGTCGGCCGGCGCGTGGAAGACCGTCTGGGTGGGAAACGCGAATCCGGTGCCCGCACGCTGCACGATGTCGAGAATTTGGAAGTTCAGCTCCTCAGCCACGCCGGTGTAGGTGTGCCAGTCGGTGGTCAGCACCCAGGCGACCACCGCCACGTCTTTCGACGACGGACCGAAGCCGCGGAAGCGGACACGGATCGTATCGGGGAAGATCCGCGGATCGGCGATGAGCAGCCGCTTGATCTCGTCGATCACCAGCGCCAGTTGGCTGGTCGAGGTGGTGGCGGCCAACCCCAGAACCGGATTGTACAGCATCCGGTCGCGGACGGAAAAGTTGGTGATCTTGGCGCCGGCCGCCAGCGCATTGGGAATGGTCACGAGCGTGCGCTTCATCGTCCGGATGCGGACTGATCGCAGACCCATGTCCTCCACGGTGCCCTCAACGCCGTCCACGTCCACGTAATCGCCCAGTTGGAACGGGCGATCCGCGGCGATGCTCACCGCGCCGAACAAGTTCTCGATGGTCTTCTGGGCCGCAAACGCAACGGCCAGACCGCCGATGCCCAGTCCGGCGAGGAAGCCGGTGACCTCGACGCCCATGGCGCTTAATCCGCCCAGCAGCACGATCACCACCACCAGCGCCTTGAGGAACCGGCCCATGATCGTCGTAAAGCTGGCACCCACCGGAGAGCCGCTCATGCCGGGCCGGACCATGTGGCTGCCCACGATATCCACGATCCGGAACAGCAGCCAGCCGATGCCGACGAGCGAAAAGATCTGGGCGCCGCGCAGGATGATGATTTCGGCGGTGGGCGTCAGGCTCAACCAGAAGGATACCGGTCGGAGCAGCAGCCCCCACATCACGAGGCCGAGCGGCCCGTCGAAGACACGGACCAGCTCATCGTCCCATTTCGTGCGGGTTCGCCGGGCGATCACCCGGCCGATGGCGATCATCACCCGCTCCAGCACTTTGGCCAGCGCCCAGCCGGCCCCCAAGCCCAGCAGAATGGCCAGCCACTGCCACAGCTGCAGGCCCGCAAACGTCACGGACAACAACGTACCGGGCAGATAGTCGCCGATCCAGCCATACCCGTAAACGCCGTATAAAAAATCGATGTATCCCACCGTCTCCGGGGCGAATGTCCAGACGTTGCCGAGTTGCGGATCCTGTCGCAGTCTCATGGTCAGCGGGACCATTCGGCCGTCGGCTTTGATCTCGGCGAGCACCTCCCGGTCCTCGGGCACGCCTTCCTCGGGAACACCGAACGCTTCGCCGGAAAGGGCGTCGGGCACCACCACCTTGGTGCGCAGCAGCACCATCATCAGCCGCCGGGCCAGCAGGACTCCGCGGGTGGGCTGCGCGGACGGCTCGGTGTCTTCCAAATCCAGATAGTGAGCGGCCTCGCCGAACTCGCCCCGGAGGGCGGCGTCCATGAAGCCGTTGTACGACGCCCGCGGGCTGTTCCGATGGACCAGCGGCGGCGCCGGTCCCAGTCCCGAGTTCAGGGTATCGGCACCGGCCAGCTGTTCGCCCTGGACCAGCAGGCGGTACCAAACCGCGGCATTGGAGACGTTCTGGCGGGGAAACAGCCAGGCCGTTTCCCCGGTCTTCTGGTCCAGCGTCCGGCGAAACCAGAGCTCGCCGGACGTGCCGGCGGAGTCGAAGCGAAAGACGGACACGGCCTCCGTTCCGGAGCCAACCCCCGACTCCGCCTCGGACAACTGCCGGCCCACCAGGGCATCGTTCACCTTCAAACGCCGCAGCAGGGTGTAGAGCTTCTCGGACACTTCGGCACCCACGCGCCGCTGTTCCGCGTCCTCCACCTCGGCCAGATCCAGCAGGTGGGCAGCCAAGACGAACTGTCCAGCCGCGCAGGCGTCCCAGAAGGTGCGCCAGCTCTCCGACGGCGTGTGGCGGAGCACCGCCGGCGGTTTCGGGCCCAGGCCGGGATTGATCGCCGGCCGCTCCATCGGGACGGGCGCCTGCGCCGCGACTCCGACCCACACAACGACCGCCATCACCGCCAGCCACACGCAGCGGCCGCCGAAGATGCGTGACCTCTCGACCATGGTCTCCCTCCTCGACCCGATGCGGGAGGCGGAACCGTCGTGCAGCCGGTTCCGCCCCCGGCGGACTTACCGCTTGTAGTAGTCCGGATACGCCGGCTGCCGATGCGTGGGCAGCGGATTCCGGTCCATCTCCTGAAGGAGGATCTCCACCGCCTTTTCCAGCTGCGCGTCGCGACCCTGGCGCCAGAGGAACGGGTCGAGTTCCACATCGACGTCCGGCGCCGTGCCGTAGTTTTCAACATCCCACTGGCCCTCGGGATTCCAGAACGCCACGCGGGGCGCCGTCACGAAGCCCCCGTCTACCAGAGCGGGATAGTCGTAGATGCCCACCAGTCCGCCCCAGGTGCGTTTGCCCACCAGCGGCCCCACCTTGGCCCGGCGGAAATACCACGGCATGGCGTCGCCGCCGGAACCGGCGTATTCGTTGATCACCATGACTTTGGGACCGAAAATCGCGCCGGTGGGTGTGGTGAAGCACTCGCCCTCGCGGGTGGCCCAGAAGTTCATCAGCGGACGACCCAGCAGATCCACGATATAGTCCGCTGCATAGCCGCCGCCGTTGTACCGCTCGTCCACCACCAGGGCCTGCTTGCCCACTTGGGCAAAGAAATAGCGGTTGAAGTACGTGTAGCCGCCCGCCGCCGTGTCGGGCAGATAGACATAACCGATACGACCGCCGCTCAATGATTCCACCCGGCGCCGGTTGCCATCGATCCAGGCCCGCTGACGCAGAGCGGTCTCGCTCGCCAGCGGCTCCACCACGACGTCCCGGGAGCCGGTGCCGTCGGCATGGGGTCCGACCGTGATGCGGACGGCCTTGCCGGCGGAGTTCTCGAAGAACTGGTACACGTTATCGGTGGCCCGCACATCCCGACCGTCCACCGCCAGCAGGTACTCCCCTTCCCGGACATTCACACCGGGCTGGGTGAGCGGCGCGCGCAAGCCGGGATTCCAGTTTTCACCATGGTAAATGCGGGCGAAGCGGTGACGTCCGTCGGCCACTTCGAAATCCGCACCCAGCAGGCCGCCGGGCACCCGGTTCACCGTCGGCAGGTCGCCGCCGCCCACGTACGTGTGGCCCAGCACCAGGTTGCCGAGCATCTCGCTGAACAGGTAATTCAGGTCGCCCCGGCTGGCCACGGCGACCAGATACGGCTCGTACCGTTTCTCCGCCGCGCGCAGGTCCAGGCCGTGGGCGTTGGGATCATAGAGGAAATCGCGCTCGATGCGCCAGACTTCGCGAAACATCTGCCGCCACTCGGCGGGCGGGTCCACCCGGACCTCCATGGCGGCGGTGGCCAGCCAGGTCTCGCCCGGCTTGAACGGCTGCCCCGCCGGCGCGATGGCCCAGCGGGCGCCCTGTTGCAACAGCATCTTCTCGCCGTTGTGCGACAGGGCGAATGCGCTCACGCCGTCGGCGATCAATTCGGTCTTCCGCTTCTTCAGATCATACAGCTGGATTTTCTCCCGGATCGGTCCGAACTGCGGCAACAGCTCGCCCTCGCGCAGATAGACTTGGCCGGCCTTGCCGGTCCACAGGCCGGAGTAGTTGCGCGCCGGCAACGGCAGGGCCAGGATCCGCTGGTCGAGGGCGTCGAAATCGATCCGGACTTCCGCCGGCTGGTCCTTCGCCTTCTCTCCGGCGTCACCGGCGGGTTTGTCTGCTTTTGCCGAATCCTCGGCCGCCGGCTTCTCGCCCGGTTTTTCCCCTGCCTTGCCCGCCTCATCTGTGACGGATTCCTCGTCGCTTTCCGGAGCGAGCGGAGAGGGCGCGTCCTTCTGCAGCACGATCACATATACGCTCCGGCTCACCGGCCGGTTGTAGCTCGACAGGTCGAGCCAGGCGGTCGTGGGGCCGATGTCCGTGCTGGCGGTGAAAAAGAGGTGCTTGCCATCCCGGTCGAACGCGGCGAAGCGGGCGTCGCTGAGTCCGTCGGTGAGCTGACGCTTCTCGCCGGTCTCCAGCGAGTACACGCACACCGCCCGCATGTGGTTGGCCAACTGTCGGGTGTAGGCGAGCCAGCGGCTGTCGGGGGACCAGGCCGGGTCGAGGGTCCGCTCGGGTTTGTCGTATGTGTCGGTATCCACCTTGACATTCTTGCCGCTGGCCACGTCGACGTACCAGAGGTTCAGCCGCTTGTCGGTGTACGCGATTTTCTTGCCGTCCGGCGACCAGGCCGGATTGTAGTAGAACGACGGCGCGTCTCCCAGGGCGATGCGCCGCGTCTCGCCGGCGCCGCTCTGCTCGATCAGGTGGATGGCGTATTCCCCGTCCGCGTCCGACAGACAGGCGATCCACTTGCCGTCCGGCGACCAGGCCGGGTCGCGGTCGGCCGCGCCGGAGCTCCGGGTGAGGTTGCGCACGTCACCCTTTTCGGCGGGCACCGTGAGCACCTCGCCGCGGGCGCCGAAGACGGCGCGCTTCCCCGTGGGGGACAGCCCCGCCGCATCAATCCGCTCGCCCACCTTGACATAGCGCGGCCGGACACCGGGCATATCCCCGGCGAGTTGGATGGGCACGGGCCGGGATTTGCCGGAACCGATGTCCAGCAGGTGCAACGAACCGAACTGCTCGTAGACGATGGCGCCGGGGCAGGCGGCGGCCGACTTGATATCGAAGCCGCTGGCGCTCACCACCTCCCGAACCTGCCGGTTGCGGGTGTCATACGCATAGAGGTTGACCGGCCCCGTCCGGTCGGACAGGAAGTAGATGGTGTCGCCCACCCACATGGGGTTGAAGTCGTTCCAATCCTTGCGCGGCAGCGCCTCCACCCGCGAATCGGCCAGGTCGGCAATCCATACCGGCGAGGCCATGCCCCCGCGGTAGCGTTTCCAGGTTTGGAAGGCGCCCGGGAGCGGCACGTAGGCGATCCGCCGGCCGTCGGGCGAGTAGGAGCCCTGGTAGCCCATGGGCAGGGGAAGCGCCGTCGGCATGCCGCCCTCGGTCGAAACGGTGAACAGCTGCGATGCCCGGCCCGCACTGCTTTCCCGATTGGAGACGAACAGAATCCGCTTTCCGTCCGGCGCCCAGCCGGCGACGGTGTCGGCGGCCGGATGCCACGTGAGGCGCCGCGGATGGCCGCCGGTCGCCGGCATCAGGTAGACGTCCGGATTGCCTTCGTACTGGCCGGTGAACGCCAGCCACTTGCCGTCCGGCGAGAACGCGGGGCTGGTTTCACTGCCCGGTCCGTCCGTGAGGCGACGGGCGCTGCCGCCCTGCCGCGGCACGGTCCACAGGTCGTCGGCGTAGGTGAAGACGACATCGGTCGCGTTGACCGTGGGATGCTGTGGCAGCAGGACCGTTTGCGCCAGCGGGCACACCCCGAAAATCACCGCCAGGCACACGGCCCCGATCGCAATCCGAACCTTCATGGACGCACCTCCGTGTGGGGATTGGCAGAGCAGCCGTGGCTGCCGCCACGGCAAACACAGCCATTGTAGACCAGGAGTCGAGTCAAGGGAACCCGCAAACAGGCGTCGGCTGCCGAAACGGATTCAATCCCCCAGGATGTCTCCGGGCGCCAGGTGCCAGTGCAGCGTCATGCCCCCGGGGGCGAATGTGCCGGACAGCCGCGCGATGCCCGCCTTTTTCATGGCAAAATCCCGCCCGAGCCGGCCCGTCAATTCGGCCACCAGCAGGCCGCAATCCGGCTCGTGCCCCACCAGCAGCAGCGGATCGGGCAATGGCCGCAGGGCGGCGAACACCCGTTCCAACTCCTCCAGCGAGGCGCCGCAGGCCAGCGCATCCAGACAGCGGACCGGAAGGCCCAGCGCCTTTCCCGCGATGGCGGCGGTCTGGGCGGCCCGCGCCAGCGGGCTGGACCACACGGCCGCCGCCCGAAGCCGGCCGTCCCGGACGAGCTGCTGGACCACCCGTCTGGTCCGCCGCTTTCCCTCGGCGGTCAGCGGCCGGTCAGCCTCGGGTCCGGCCCACTCGCCGCGCTCGGCCGCGATGCCGTGCCGCATGATGTACAGCTCCATGGCACGCCTCCCACAGGTTTGGCCAATCATCGCCGGCCCCGCCCCCCGTTCCTGAATGGCGATGCACCACTGCGTTGACAGAATGCGGGGCGGAGGTGATCGAGCCGCAGGCGGTCACGGTCGCCGGATCACTGCTCGAAACGGCTCAGCACCAAGCAGGCGTTCTGGCCGCCGAAACCGAATGAGTTTTTCAGCGCCAGCCGCACCGTCGCCTGACGGGCCTGACCGGGCACGTAGTCGAGATCGCACTGCGGGTCGGGATTCTCGAGATTGATGGTGGGATGGATGATCCCGTCCAGGATGGTGCGGACGGTGGCCACCGTCTCCATGGCTCCGGCGGCGCCAAGGGCGTGGCCGAACATCGATTTGGACGAGCTGATGGGCACCTGATACGCGCGTTCACCGAACACGTGCCGAATGGCGCGGCTTTCGATGGCGTCGTTGAGCAGTGTGGATGTTCCGTGGGCGTTGATGTAGTCCACGTCCGCCGGGCTCACGCCGGCGTCTTCCAGCGCCCACCGCATGGTCCGCTGGGCACCCATTCCCTCGGGGTCAGGCTGGGTGATGTGATAGGCGTCGGAGCTGCAGGCGAAGCCGCACACCTCGGCCAGGATGCGCGCGCCCCGGCCCACGGCGTGCTCCAGCTTCTCCAGGATCACCACCGCCGCCCCCTCGGCCATGACGAAGCCGTCGCGGGCGGCGTCGAAAGGCCGGCTGGCGCGCTGCGGCTCGTCGTTGCGTTTGGACAGGGCGCCCATCGCGGAGAAACCGGCGATGGGGATCTCGCTGACCATGGCCTCGGCGCCTCCGGCGATCATCACGTCCGCCTTGCCCCGACGGATGTATTCCGCCGCCTCGCCGATGCCGAACACACCCGACGCGCAGGCCGCCACGGGTGTGGTGATGGGCCCCATGGCCCGGGCGGTGTAGCTGACATGATACGACGGCATGTTGGGCAGGGTCGAGGTGATGGCGAACGGGCTGACGCCGCGCATACCCACCTCCCAGAAGCGGCGGGCGTTGTCCATCGCCCAGTCGAGGCCGCCCATGCCGACGCCGATGGCCGTGCCGGTCCGCTCCTCGTCCGGCACCGGCACCGGCAGCCCCGCATCGGCCAGGGCTTCGCGCGCGGCGGCGATGGCCAGTTGGGCCACCCGGGCCATCCGGCGCGCTTCCTTGAAATTCATGTACCGGGCGGGATCGAACCCCTTGACCTCGCCAGCGATGTGCACAGGCACCGTGGATGAATCAAACAGGGTGATGGCGCTCACCCCGGACCGGCCGGCGACCAGGCCGGCCCACGTGCTGGCGACGTCGAGACCCAGCGGGGACACCATCCCCATGCCGGTGATGACTACACGGGTTCGATCGTTCCTCACAAGTTGCTCCCTTGTCGTGTTCCTGCGAAAATCCGGGATTCATGCCGTGCGAATCGGCCGGCTGCGGGCGGCCACCTCGGGGGACAGCGGCGGAATCCAATCAGCTCCGCATTGTATAACGCGGCTGCTGCCGAATCAACTTCATTCTCCCGCCGGGGCCGAGCGCCGATCAGGTGGCGCACTGCTGCTCCATCGTCTCCATGGCGCGGCGGAGGTTGTCCATGAACGTCTGGTACGCAGACCCCTCGGCGCCAGGCGCCGCCGGTGCGATGGGCGCGCCGTAGAACACCTCGACGCGGAAGCGGCGCAACCGGCTCAGGCGGAACAGCCGGGGCAGCTTGTGGCCGCGGGGGTAGACATCGTAGGTTCCCTTGATGTAGACCGGCACGACCGGCACGCCCAGCTCGCAGGCCAGGATGGCCACGCCGTTTTTGAGTGTCTGGATCCGGCCGTTGGCCGAACGCGTACCTTCCGGATGCAGGTACAGGATATTCCCGTTGCGGAGCACCTGGGCGCCCGCCTGGAGCGCCTGCAGGACGTCACCGGCTCGATCCACCGGGATCACCCGATGGATGGCGCTGAGCAGACGACCCACGATATTGTTGTACACTTCCGTCTTGCCGATGACGAACGCCTTGCGCCGGATTGCTGCGGGGAGTGTCCCCACCACGGCCGGATAGTCAAAGTAGCTCACGTGGTTGGGGGCCAGGATGAACGGCCCGCTGTCCGGCAGGGCGTTGAGGTTGTGACCCCGCAGGCGGTAGAACACCTTGCCGATGAAGGTAATGAAGCCGTAGTCCAACGGCTCGAGCCACCCGGCCAGCCACCGGACGATGGGACGGACCGGTAAACCGCTCCATGCGGCGGTGACATTGTGGATCGCAGCCCGCCAGCCGGTGAAATCGCCGTCCGCCACGGTCTCCGCCGACTTCACCGCCTCCAGCACGTCGCCCAGGTTCTGCATCCAGCCCAGGTTGTCGGCCTGCAGCCGGATATGCAGCCGGTTCTCCAACTGGGCGGTCATCTCCAGCACCGCCAGCGAATCCATGCCCAAGTCCAGGTAGAGGCTGGTGGCGGGCGACAACTCATCCGCGATGAGGGGCCGACCCAGGGCGCCGGAACAGGCGGCCAGGACCGCCTCCATCTCCGGCGTGCCCATGATCTCGCGCTCCGCCAGAGTCTGGGACGGACGGCTGACGCCGGCGACGAGCGGCCCGACGCCGTCGGTGTGCTCCAGCCAGGCTCGCAGTTCGCCCCGCTTGATCTTCCGGGTGCTGGTGCGCGGCAGCGGCTCCATCCGGATGGTCATTCCCTGAGGGCGTCGGTAAACGGGGAGCAGCCGGGCCAGCCGCTCCATGTCACGGGTGATGGCCGCGGTCCACTCGTTCTCCGCCGTCTTCTTCACCAACTCGGGCGACGGCACCACCACGAGGTGGATGCGCTCCGCCCCGGCCGGCCCCACGCCCACCGCGGCGGCCTCGGTCAGACGGGGCGAACGGCTGAAGAGCTGGTCTAGTTCATCCGGCGCGACCTTCTTGCCGGACGCCAGCACGATGACGTCCTTGGCCCGGCCGGTGATGCGCAGGTTGCCCCGGGGGTCGATCCGGCCCACGTCGCCGGTCCGGTACCAGCCGTCGCCGGTTTTGGCGGAGGCGGTGTCCTCGGGATTCCGGTAATATTCGCGAAACACCGAACGGCCCCGGACGGCGATCTCGCCGCTCCCGTCGGACGCGGGTTCCAAGATCCGCACCTCGGTGTCGCCGAACGGCCGCCCCACCGAACCGATGACCTTTTGCGGCGTCGGTGGATTGATGATGATGCCGCCGCTGGTCTCGGTGAGGCCATACCCCTCCTGGAACTCGTAGCCAAGGGCCAGGAAGCGCCGGATGGTCTCGGGCCGGGCCTTGGCTCCGCCGCAGATGAAGCGCTGGATGTCGGGCGCGAACTCGTGGTGCAGATGGCTGAAGAGTCGGCGCGACGCCTGCACGCCGCCCAACCGGTAGGCCAGCCAGCCGATGCGCAGCAGCACGGCGAAGATGCCCCGCACCAGCAGGCCGCGGGCGTGCACCTTGAGCAGGATTCCCTTCAGGAACGCGTCGAACAGCAACGGAATGCCCGCCAGGTGGGTGATTCGCTCATCCTTCAGCGCCGCGACGATGCGGGCCGGCTTGAGCGAATCGAGGAACACCACCGTCGAGCCGGCGGCGTGGCAGCTCAGCACCCCGACGAAGACGAAGATGTGGTTCAGGGGCAGGATGGCCAGCAGGCGCGAGGCGGGCCCCACACCGATGGCCGGAACGTTCTGCAGCGTCTGGTTGAGAATGTTTCCGTGGGTGAGCACGACGCCCTTGGATCGACCGGACGTCCCGGAAGTGTAGATGATGGCCGCCGTGGAGTCGGCCGTGGCGGGGCTCACCGCCAGCGGCTCGTGCCGCCGGAAACGCCGCACCCAGTCGTCGTCCAGCACGAAGTACTCGCGGATGTCCCCCGCCGCGGTGAGCCGCTCGGCGAACCGAACGAATCCCGCCGAGACCAGCAGAACCGCCAGCGACGCTTCTCGCACGATGGCGACGATCTCCTCCTCGGTCTGGCGCACGTCCAGCGGCACCACCGTTGCTCCGGCCGCGGCGGCCGAATAGAAGGCGATGCTCCAGAGGGAGCTGTTCTCGGCCAGGATTCCTACGTGCGGCAGCGGTGCGCCGGCCAACCGCGCCGTCAGAAAGGCGGCGCCCCGGCCGGACAGGTCCAGCACCTCGTTGAAGCTGAAGGTTCGACGGATGTCGCTGAAGGCATCCACCAGGTGGGGGGCGGCGCCGTAGCGTTCTGCGCCGGCGGTGAGCAGGTCGTACAGGCACTCTGGATTCACGGTGCGCCTCTCCATGTTTGGTTTGTCCATCATACGCCATTCGGCTGCGGGAGCCAAACGGGATTCTGCATGGGGAGACCGTTTGGAGCCGCCGGCTCAACCGGAACAACCGGGGGCAGGATATAATGGATATGTACCCATCCAGCACACCGATGGTGCCGCGTATCCCGTTTTCCGGCCGGGGCTCGGCGCGTCACCGAGGAGGTTCCATGGCTCGCGTATGCGTCGTCTGCATTCTGATCGTCTGGTGCTGCCAGGCGGCTTGCCCGGCGGCTTGCCCGGCCGCTGAAACCGGTCAACTGGAGCGACTTCGCCAGGACAACGATGCGCTCCGCCAGCGGGTGGAGACACTGGAGCGGTCTCTCGCGGAGACGCGTGCCATTGTGGTTCGCCTGACCGAAGCCGTCGCGTTGACCGTTGCGGAGCAAGCGGCGCCGGCGGCCGCCCCGGCCGCGTCCGCACCGCCTGCCGCGCCTCTTACGGTCGAGAGCCTGGCGCCCCCGCCCCCGCCACGCCTCCAGATCTACGGCAACGTCGAACTGGATTTCGCCTGGGACTTGGACCGGAATCAACTGGGCGAACCGGAACCCGACCCGCTGGAGAACACCACCTTCGATCTCTCCCCGCGGCCCAGCCGTCTGGGCGCCCGGTTCCACCTGCCGGGGCCGGCCGGCAGCGCCGTTACAGGCCGGGTGGAGACCGATTTCGTGACCGCCTCCGGCACCGAGAACTCGCCCAACCTGCGCCTGCGCCACGCCTACACGGAAATCGCCTGGGCGGACAGCGGCTTCAGCCTGCTCGGCGGGCAGACCGACGACATCATCGCGCCGCTCCAGACCGACACCATCGATTACCCCGCCGAGCTATGGCCCGGCGACGTCGGCTACCGTCGGCCCATCCTGCGCGTCTGCCAGACGTTCGGATCGGACTCCACCCGCCGGTTCACGCTGGAAGGGGCCGTGGCCAAGGTCACCGGCCTGATCGAAGACAACCCAGCCGCCCCGGTGGCATCCACAGTCCGAATGCCCGCCGTCCAGGCCCGCGCGGCCGGCACGTGGCCGCTGTTCGGCGGCCACGGTTCCACGTTCGGCGTGTGGGGACACTTTGGAAGCAAGAATTACCATCTCAATCCCGCCGGCGACCAGGTGCAGCTGACCTCCTGGTCTGTGGGCATGGACGCGGATATCTGGCTGACGCCGCAGCTCGAGATCATGAGCGAGTTCTGGCGCGGCGTCACCATGGACACCTACTACTGGGCGGACCAGATCGAAGTGCTTCCTGGCGGCTCGGCCTACCGGAGCGTGGACAGCATGGGCGGTTGGGCCACCCTGACCTGGCGGCAGTCGCCGGCGCTGCGATTCAACCTGGGCGCCGGTTTCCACGACCCCGCCGACCACAAGCTGGACGGCGCGGAAGAATTCACGCATATCGTGAGTTACTTCGGCAATTTCTTCTACGACTTCGACGATCACTGGGAAGTGGGGCTGGAATTCTCCTGGTGGCATGCCGCCCAGCTCGACGGCTCCGATCACAGCAAACGCCGGTTCGGCGGCACCTTCCTGTACCGATTCTGAGTCCGGTTCAAAACAGAAAGCTCCGGTGGAGCGCTGGAGCGCCCCACCGGAGAACAACAGGCGATGGCAACGAGTGCCTCAGTCAGCGGCCAGGAGTTTCTTGATCTGAGCGACCAGGGCCTCCTCGGAGCCGGAGCCCACCTTGATATCGGCGATGCGGCCCTGCTTGTCGATGACGACGAGCGTGGGGATCCCGCTGATGCCGTACTTCTTGAATTCATCCCCTTTGTCGGAGACGGCGATGGGATAGGTGATCTGGAACCGGCCCAGGAACTCCTGAATCAGGGCGCGCTCCTGTTCCGGCGGCACCGGCCCCTTGTTCTCCCGCTCGTCGCGGTAGTTGCCGTACAGCTTGGTGAAGCCGATGATCACCAGCCCCTGATCTTTGAGTTCATTGTAGGCCTTGACCAGGTTCGGGATGACGGCGCGGCAGGGGGGGCACCACGTGGCCCAGAAGTCGACGAGCACCACCTTACCCTTGAGCGCCTCGAGGGTGAGCGACTCGCCATTGAACCATTTCTCGGCGGCGATCGCCGGCGCGGGCTGCCCCAGCATGTCGAGCTGTTGCAGCGCCGATGTCACGCGGTCCTTGCCGGGGGCGTCGGGCAGGGCCAGGTACTTTTGCCCATAGGCTTTCCGATCCGCCGGGTTGTCCGCGGACATGGCGAAGAGCATCCACAATTCATACAGCTCGCTGTTCTTCGGCAGGCGCTCCTCGACGGACTTGAAAAGGGTCAGCGCCTCGGCGGTCTTGTCCGTCATGAGCAGCAGCCCCACCTTGAGCAGGGCGGCGGCATCATGTAGCGGGGATCTGGCGGCGATCAGCGCGTACACCTTCGCCATGGCGTCGGGGATCCGGTCCAGATCGGCCAGAATCTTGCCGCGCGTCAGCTCCAACTCGTCGCTGGACGGATCCGCGGCATGCTTCTGGAGCAAGGCTTCCAAGTCGGCGGTGCGGGCCTTCATCATTTCCTGGAACGCTTCCCGGCTCTTGATGGTGGGCAGCTTTTCCTCGTACTGTTTCTGCAACGCGTCGTATTCCTGGTTCAGGGTCGCGGCCGTCTCCGCAGGTGCGGCGCCAAGCGCCGCCGTTCCGAGCAGCAGGGTCACAATGATCAACAAGTGTTTCATGCGCTCAACCTCATCGTGGAATGTGCCGAATCGCCCCGGACGACGGGCGCGAAAGATCATTTACGTGATTTCGGACCCGAAGTTCAAGTTATTTATGATTCCGCCAACGGTGTCGGGTTTCGGTTCCGGGTTAATGGCTGGTTTGTCCCATCGATGTGCCGGCGGTGCCGCCATCGGGAGACCGCCGGCGGAACCAGAAGTACACGGGCACCCCGGCCGCCAGCGTGAGCAGCCCGATGCCCGATTCCAGAGGCCGTTCACCGAAGGCGAGGGCCAGTGTCGCCAGCGCAGCGAGGATGTAAGCCGCCGGCACCACCGGATGGCCAGGCACGCGGGCCTCCGCCACCCCCTGCCGGCGCAGTTTGAACACGCCGGCCACCGCCAGGATGGGAAAAATACCCAGACAGAAGCCCATGTAGGTGAGGATCTGGTCGAAGGTGCCCAGCAGCGCCATCGCCGCCGCCACGAGACTCTGGAGGAGGATGGCGCGGTCGGGCACGCCGCGACGCGGATGGACCGCCGCGGCGAAGCGGAAGAAACAGCCGTCGCGAGCCATGGCATAGTACACGCGCGGGCCGAGGATGATGTAGGCGCTGAGCGATGAGAACAGGGCGAACGCCACCATCACGGATAGGGCCGCTTCGAATTCCGCGCCGAACAGACGGCCGGCCGCGAGCCCGGCCACGGCGATCTTGCCGGATATGTCGCCCGGCGGCAGCGCGTAGAGATAGAACAGGTTCAGCGCCAGGTACGTGAGGATCACCGCCAGGGTGCCGCTCACAAGGGCCCGGGGCATGGTCCGCCTCGGATCGCGGATCTCGGATCCGATGTACGCGGCCGCGTTCCAGCCGCTGTAGGCGAAGCCAATCCACATCAGGGCCAGTCCCATGGTCATCCAGCTTCCGAGTCCCGATCGGAGCGGCGCCCCCTGCCCCAGGTGCGCCCAGTCGCCGCGCCCGACGGCCAATCCGGCCACCACCAGGCCCATGATGAGTAGCACCTTCAACACGGTGAGGCCGTTCTGAATCCGCGCGCCCAGTTCCAGTCCCCGCATGTGAATGATGGTGAACAGCAGGATCACCCCGATGGCGTAAAGCCGGGGCAGCGCCGCGACCTCCGTCGCCGCCGGCAACAGCCCCCAGTGGAGCAGGTTCGGAAAGGCCTGGGTCAGGTAGGCGGTGAAGCCGATGGCCGAGGCGGCGATGGGTGCCGAAAAGCCGGCGAAGAATGAAATCCAGCCGCTCAGGAAGCCGAGGACCGGATGGAACAGGCGCGAGAGAAATACGTACTCGCCCCCCGCCCGCGGGATGGCCGCACCGAGCGCCCCGTAGCAGAGGGCGCCGCAGAGGGCGATCGCGCCGCCCACCGCCCAGAGAATCAGCATCAGCCGGGGATCACCCAGATCCTTGAGCAGCAGGCCGGAGGTGGTGAATATCCCCGCCCCGATCATGTTGGCGATGACGATGCTGGTGACGGAAAAGAGTCCCAGCTGGCGGCGCAATCCGTTCTCCGACGGCAGCGATCCCATGACAGGGGGTCTCCCGGGCCGGCGAGTCTTCCGTACTGCGAGACTATACGGGCGTTTGAGTCGGAATGTTCCACAAGGATCCGCACGTTGGGTCCGACCGGATCGGCGGCTGCCTGGACACTGATGCGAATTTCAGCCGGACGCATCCGGGGGATCGGCGTCGCTCCGTCACGCGCGCAGGCAAAGCTTGCCCGACAGCCGCGAATCATCTAACATGGATTTGCTGAGTTGTGAATTTCAACGGAGGTGGGTCACATGAACCGATGGCTGACCGTTGCCGCAATCGCCGCGGCCTTGACTGCCGGCGTGGCCGCGCAGAGCGAAGCCACGCTCAAGCAGTATTTCGAAGGCCGGAAGGTGGTGGTGAAAATCAACCTGCCGGCGACGAAGGACGGCGCCGACGTGGACGTGTTTCCCACCGGCCGGGTGCAGATGGATTACAAGAGCTACGGCAACCGGTTGAAGACGTTCGGAGTGGCCCTCCGTGACGGCGATTCGGTCTTGGTCACGCTGATCAAGGTGAAGAAGAACCAGATCGAATTTCAGCTCGGCGGCGGCGGTTACGGCACCGCCGGCGACGAGACCGACACCAGCGTCCATTTCACGCCCGCGACCAAGTCCACCCGCGAGCAGGATCTGGAGAAGCAGTTGGACGCCGAGAAGGATCCGCGGCGCGCCCGGGTGATCAAGGACGAGTTGGACACCCTGCGCTGGCAGCGCGAGCGCGATGACGACCGCCGCCGTCACCAGGCCGAAGCGGAAGCGGCGGTCCGCGTCGAGCGGATCCAGGAGAAGCGGCTGGCGGGCGGCTCCCGTTTCAACCTGTACTACGGCGACCGGCTCTCGTCCGACGACATGAAGCCGGAGCGTGTCGTTGCCGCCCTGTCCCAGTTCCTGAGCTTCCCGTGGCTGGAAGAGCCGGCGGCGCCGGAAGCAGCGCCCGCCGCGCCGTCTGTGGGATCCGCCCGCACACCGCCGGCCGACCCGGTCCAGTCTTTGCGCAAGGGCCTCACCCGGACCGACGTGGAGGCGCTGCTCGGCAGCCCCCGTTCCATGAACGAAACCATGGAAGGCGGCCTGAAACTGCTTCACTGCGTCTATGAAAAGGGCGACAACCGTGTCGAGGCGGTGTTCACCGAGGATGTACTCATCCGGTACACCATCTCGTCGCGTTGACGGCTTCGCGACAGCAGGAGCGCACCGCTCAATGCCCGCCGTCAGCATCCTCAACGATGTGCTGGGTCCGGTCATGCGAGGGCCGTCCAGCTCCCACACCGCCGGCTCCCACCGGATCGGCCGACTGGCGGCGGCGCTGCTGGGCGAGCCGGTCCGACGGGTCCGTGTTGCCTTCGACCCGGCTGGCTCCTACAGCCAGGTGTACCGGGAGCAGGGTGTGGACCTGGCTTTGGCGGCGGCGCTCCTGGGCTGGGAGCTGACCGCAGAGCGCTTCGATGACGCGCTGGCTGCGGCGCAGGCGGAGGGGATCGACCTGGCATTCACCGTGGAACCTCTTGTCGAAGCGGATCACCCGAACACGATCGACATCGTGCTGGAGGGTGTCGCCGGCGGCTTGCTGTCGGCCCGGGCCCGTTCCACCGGGGGCGGCTCCATATCCCTGGATCGCCTGGGCGGCTGGCCGGTAGCCCTGGACGGCACCGCCGGCGAACTGCTCGTCGAGGCCGAGGCTGTAGGCATCGAGGGCCTGATCGACATTCTCTCCCGCCTGCCGGGCCGTCGGGAACCGTTGCACCGGCAACAAGCGGGCAGCCTGTGTTTGCTCCACGTGCGCCTCGACGATCCGCCCTCGGATGCAGCCACCGCTCGCCTGCAGATCGTCCAGGGCGTCCGGCGGATCTGGTCGACTCCTCCGCTATACCCGGTGATCCGGGGTGAACCCATGTTCCGTTCGGCCGCGGACCTGTGCCGGCTGGCGGACGAGCATGGGCTGTCCGTGGGCCGACTGGCGCTGGCATCCGAGGCGCGGCTGCTCGGCTGGAGCGAAGCGAAAACTCAGGCCGAGATGTCGGCGCGCCTGGAAGTGATGCGCGCCGCCGTGCGTGACGGTCTGGCCCGGGACACTCACCCGATGCGGCTGCTGGAGTCGTCGGCGGGTGCAGTGTACCGGGCCGATGCGGCCGGTCGGCTCTTCACCGGCGGGCTGCCCGCCCGGGCGGCCGCCCGGGCCCTGGCGGCGATGCATGTGACCAGCGGTGGCGGGGTGGTCTGCGCGGCACCCACCGGCGGATCGGCCGGAGTGCTGCCGGCGGTCGCGGTCACCCTGGCCGAAGAGCTCGGCCAGAGCGACGATGCGGTGGTCCAGGCGCTGTTCGCCGCCGGCGCCGTGGGCGCGATCCTGGCCGAACGGGCCACCTTCGCCGCCGAGGTGGCCGGCTGCCAGGTGGAGATCGGCGCCGCCGGCGCCATGGCCGCCGCGGCGGTGGTGGCGGCCGCCGGCGGATCCGCCCGTCAAGTCGCCGACGCTGCCGCCATCGCTTTCCAGAACACCATGGGCTCTGTCTGCGACCTGGTCCAGGGGATGGTGGAAATCCCCTGTCACACCCGCAATGCGGCAGCCGCCGCGTCGGCGTTCGTCATGGCCGACCTGGTCCTGGGCGGTTATGCCAATCCCGTGCCCCTCGACGAGACCATCGACGCCGTCTATGCCACGGGTCGGATGCTGCCGCCGGAGCTGCGCTGCACCGCCCGCGGCGGTCTGGCCGCGACACCGAGCGCCCGTTCTCTGCGCCGGCGGCGCTGAGCGCCCGCCGGCCATCCTTGACCGCGAGGCACCCGAATGGCATCCCCAACGCTTCTCTTCCTCTCCGCCGCTGACGTCCGGCGGGCCTTGTCCATGCCGGCGGCCATCACCGCGGTGACCGACGCCTTCGTCCGGTCGTCGGCCGGCGGGGCGTTGGCGCCGCCGCGTCTCCACCTGGCGTTGCCGCCTCGCGACCGGACGGTGCTGGTGATGCCGGCCTGGCTGTCGGGCTCCGACACATTGTCGGTCAAGGTGATCGCGTTGTATGGAGATAACCCGTCCCGGGGCATACCCTTGGTCCATGCGCTGGTCCTGGTGCTCGATGCGGAGACAGGCCGCCCCCGGGCCGTGATGGACGGCGGCGCGCTCACCGCCCTGCGCACCGGCGCTGCGTCTGGCGCCGCCACCGCCCGGCTGGCCCGCGCCGAGGCGGACACAGCGGCGATCATCGGTGCCGGTCGCCAAGGCCGGGCGCAGCTGGAGGCGTTGTGCGCGGTCCGCTCCATCCGCTGCGCGACGGTGTACGACCCGAACGGGGATGCAGCCGCCGCGTTCGCTGCGGAGGCTTCGGCGACGTTTGGCATCCCGGTCGCCCCGGCGCGTTCAGCGGATGAGGCTGTTGCCGCCGCCGGTATCGTGTGCACCGCCACCCCGTCCGGCACTCCCGTGTTCAACGACGCCGCCGTCCGGCCCGGCACGCACATCAACGCGGTGGGCGCTTACACCCCTGACCGGCGTGAGATTCCCGGCGCCACCGTGGCCCGGGCCCGCCTGGCAGTGGACAGCCGTGCCGCATGTCTTGAGGAAGCAGGCGACCTGCTGCTCCCCTTGAACGAGGGGCTCATCGGCCCGCCCGACACCTGGGCGGAACTGGGCGAGATCGCCGCCGGCAACCGCCCCGGCCGCCGGTCGGCGGATGAGATCACCTTGTTCAAGTCGGTGGGGCTGGCCGTCCAGGACGCGGCGGCGGCGGCCGCCGCCTTGCGCACGGCCGAATCCCTGGGGCTCGGCACTCGGATTGAGCTTTGAGTGGGCGTGCGCCCCGACGGTTGGATGGAGGCCGGCGCGCATGGTACACTGATTCCAACACATTCTTGTCGCAGACGAGACAATGCACAGCGAAACTCCGGCAGATCCCGAACGTCCCATGGACACGGCGCCAGACACGGTGGGGCCGACGAGTATTTCAGCGCCTGCCGATGCCGTGGGACTCCCGGCGGCGCTTGCCGGCCGGTACGCGGTGGTCCGCAAACTGGGCCGCGGGGCGTTCGGGGACGTCTTTCTCGCCCGCGACCATATACTCCAGCGCGACATCTGCATCAAGGTGCTCCGCGACAATCCAGACGCGGCGGCCTCGCCCGCGGAGTCGAGGGAACGGATGCTTCGAGAAGCCCGGGCGGCCGCCCGGCTCAAGCATCCGAACATCGTCACCATTCACGACATCATCGCCGACGACCGTCTGGCCGCCATCGTCATGGAACACGTCGAAGGCGAGAACCTGCGCGACATGATCTCGCGCCGGGGGGCCCTGCCATTCGATGAAGCCGCCGGCATCGCGCGCCAGGTCGCCGAGGCGTTGGCCTATGCTCACGCCAATGGGGTCATCCATCGCGACATCAAACCCGCCAACATCTTCCGGGCCGGCGACGGGACGGTGAAGCTGGGCGACTTCGGCACCGCCCGCCTGGAGGGCCAGTCGGCGATCACTCTGACCGAAGGGCTGGTGGGTACGCCGGCCTACATGTCCCCGGAGCAGATTCAAGGGCAAAAAGTGGACGGCCGCACGGACGTCTTCTCGCTGGGTGGCACCCTGTACGAGATGCTCACCGGCGTCCGCCCGTTCCACGATCCATCGGCCTACACCATGCTGTTCAAGATCCTGCACGAGGAGCCCGCAGCCCCGAGCCGGTTGGTGCCGACGATCCCGGCGGCGGTCGATTCGATCGTCGCCAGGTGCCTGGCCAAAGATCGCGAGCAGCGCTACCCGGACGCCGCCGCCCTGGCCGCCGAGTTGGGCGGTGTGTCCGCCGCCGTACCGACGCGCTTTCCGCCGGCGGCGCGCGGGCTGCGCCGCTGGCGAAGATTCGCTGCGGCTGCGGCGCTGGTGGCGATTCTGGCCGGAGCGGCCTTCCTCCTGTTACCGGGCAGGATGGGCGCCCGACCCTTTGTCACGATCAGCCCGTTCGACAACCGGACCAACCGCCAGGAGTTCGCGTTCATCGCCGAGGGGCTGTCCGCGGAACTGGGCCGGCGGTTTGCCGAAGAGGTATCGGTGACACTGGTGCCGTTCGACGACGTCGCCGCCCAGCAACGCCGGGGCCGACGGATTGAAGACGCTGCCCGAAAGGCCGGGGCCGGCTTTCTCATCACCGGCGCGCTGCGCGCCAGCGGCGAGCAGCTGTCCGTCGAGTACCGTCTGCAGAACCTGCGCTGTGACGCCCAGTGGCAGGACACCCTGCCGCTCGCGCGCCGCAATCTGCAGGGCTCGCTCAACCAGATCAAGGGCCAGATCAGCGCCTGGCTGGATTTGAAGACGCCACCCCGGATCGACACCATGGACCCGCAGGCATACGAATTCTATCTGCGCGGCGTGTCCAAGATCGTCGAGATGGAACAGGGGCGCGACACCGCGTTCACCGAGGGTCGGTCATTTCTGGAGCGGGCGGTCGCCATCGAGCCATCCGTGGAAGTGTACACGGGACTGGCCCGGTTGTACTACCAGGCGGTCAATCTCGGTCTGGCGCTGGAGTCCGAAAACATGGACATGGCCCGTTATTACATGGGAAAGGCCCTGCAAATCCGGCCCGATTATGGTCCGCTCATCCAGCAGCAGCTGCGCTCGGCGCTTCAGGAAGGCCGCTATGAGGACACGTTGAAAATCGCCGCCCGGGAGATCGCCGCCGACCGGCTGGAGCTCGACTACGCGGCCATGGCGGCGTATGCGCTGCGCCAGACCGGCCGATACCGTTGGAGTGGCTCGCTCTACCGGCAGACCATCCGCCTGTTTCCCGAGAATTACTACACCAAGCTCAACTACGCCATCTGCTTGTTTCAGCAGGGACGTCACGTCGAGGCGATGAAGCGGATTCGGGCTTGCGTCGCCGACGAGCCGGACAAGTACTGGGGCCAGTTCTACCTGGCCTACTACTCGCTGTTGCTGGGCGACACGGCCGCCGCAGCGCGCCAGGCCGCGACGCTGCCCGACAACGCGACCACGCAGAACATCCTTCGACAGATCGCCCTGATCCGGAACAATCCGGCGGCGCGTGACGTCAAGCTGTCCGACCCGGAGCTTTCCACCACCGACGTGAACCATTCCCTGCGGCTGGTCGAGACCTACGCCCTGGCCGGCGACACCGCCGCCGCGCTCCGTCAGTTTCAGATCAACATCCGGATGGGACACGGCACGTGGGAGTTTTTCGACTGGGATCCGCTGCTGGCCCGGTTGCGGGAAACACCGGAATATGGCAAGTGGCGCGAGGAGGGGTTGCGTCGGCGGGCGGCGGCCTGGCGACGGCAGGACGCGATCGTGCGGCCGATTTTTCAGAAACTCGGCATCGATCCGGCCGTTGAGCCCCGGCAAACGGAACGCGATCTCCGGTGATGGCGCCGTCGGCTCACATCCGGCAGGAGCGGCGGCGCCGACGGACAAACGCAGGGCGACTCCGTCAATCGCGGTGCTTCACCGTCCGCAGCGCCGTAATGACCAGCATGGGCCCTACGAAACAGGCCTTGCCGATGAAATAGAGGCCGATGCCGGTGGAGACGGCGTTGTCCTTCGTCGCCTCGAAGCCAACGAAATACAGAATCCAGATTCCCGCGAACAGGCAGATCAGCGAAGCCAGCACGCCGCATGTGACCCCGACCCGGGTGAGGCGGTCCATGAGCACCTCCTGTTGAGATGGCAATGGGCTCATTGGACCACAAGTCACGGTCAAAATACCACATTTTCCGATCTGGCCGATCTCGCCAGCCGGCCGACAGGCGGTCGGTGCAGGCAGCCTGCCGCCGGCCGCCCCGTTGAAGGCACGTCCGCGGCCGGTTCAGTGCACCATGATGCCCAGTTCCCGGACGAGGAAGCTCCAGATGTCGGCGATCTCCTCGATCTGCTTGGCCACCGGCTTGCCGCCACCGTGTCCGGCCCGGGTCTCGATGCGGATGATCACCGGCGCCGGTCCCGCTTGGGCCGCCTGGAGCGCCGCGGCGAACTTGAAGCTGTGTGCCGGGACCACCCGGTCATCGTGGTCGGCGGTGGTGATCAGGGTGGCCGGGTACCGGGTGCCCGGCTTGATGTTGTGCAGCGGCGAGTAGGCGCGGATGGCCTTGAACTCCTCGGGGTTGTCGGGCGAGCCGAAGTCGGACACCCACGCCCAGCCGATCGTGAACTTGTGGAAGCGGAGCATGTCCATGACGCCCACTTCCGGCACCGCTGCGCCGAACAGGTCCGGCCGCTGGGTCAGGCAGGCGCCCACCAGCAGGCCGCCGTTGCTGGCCCCGCCGATGGCGAGCTTGGAAGTGGACGTGAATTTTTCGGCGATGAGCCATTCGCCGGCGGCGATGAAGTCGTCGAACACGTTCTGCTTCTTGAGCTTCATCCCCGCCTGGTGCCACTCCTCGCCGTACTCACCCCCGCCCCGGATGCAGGCCAGCGCGTACACGCCGCCCATCTCCATCCAGACCAGGTTGGACACCGAGAAAAAGGGCGTGGACGAGGCGTTGAACCCGCCGTATCCATACAGGTACACCGGGTTATTTCCGTCCAGCTTCAACCCCTTACGATGCGCCAGGAACATGGGCACCCGAGTGCCGTCCTTGCTCGTATAGAAGACCCGTCGGACCTCGAACCGGTCCGGATCGAAATCCACCTTCGGACGGCGGAAGGGCGTCTGTGCGCCGGTGGCGACATCGTAACGGTAGATGGCGCCGGGCGTCACGAAGTTGGTGAACAAGAAGAACGTCTCTGAATTGTCGGCGCGGCCGCCGAAACCGGCCACGCTGCCAAGGCCGGGCAGCGCCACGATGCGTTCGAGCCGGCCGTCCAGGGAATACACCGACACCTTGCTGGCGGCGTCCTCCATGTAGCCGGCCACCAGGCGGCCGCCCAGCAGGCTGGCGAACTCAAGCGTGTCGGCAGCCTGGGGCAGGACCTCGCGCCAGGCGGCGCGCTCGGGCCGGCGGATGTCGATGGCAATGACGCGACCCCGCGGGGCGCCCAGGTCCGTCTTGAAGTAGAACACATCGCCCACATTTCCCAGGAAGTAGTAACTGGCCTCGAGTTCCGGCAGCAACTCCACCACGGGGCGGTCGGACTTGGCCAGTTCCTTGTAGAAAAAACGGTTCCGGACATCGGTCCCCTGCCAGACGGAGATGCCGAGAAACCGGCCGTCCTCGGTCACGCTGCCGCCGAAGCCCCATTCCTTCTGGTCCTTGCGCTCGTACACGAGCACGTCCTCGGACTGCGGCGTGCCCCGCTGATGGTAGTACAACTTCTGAAAGTAGTTCTGCGCCTGCAGCATGCTCTTCTCGTCGGGGGCGTCGTAGCGACTGTAGAAGAAGCCTGCGCCGTCCTTCGTCCAGGCGGCGCCGGAGAACTTCACCCACTGGACGCGGTCCGGCAGGTCCTGTCCGGTGGCCACGTCGCGGATACGCCACTCGGTCCAGTCGGAACCGCCGCTGGAAACGCCGAAGGCGATCCACTTCCCGTCCGGGCTCACGGCGTAATCGGCCAGCGCCACCGTGCCGTCCGTCGACCAGGTGTTCGGGTCGATGAGCACCCGCGGCTCCCCGTCGAGGGCGTCGGCGGAGTAAAGCACCGATTGGTTTTGCAGGCCGTCATTGCGGGTGTAGAAGTACCGTCCGCCCTCCCGGAAGGGGATGCCGAAGCGCTCGTAGTTCCAGAGTCTGGTCAGGCGTTCGCGGATCTTTAGCCGGGCCGGGATCCCCTCGAGGTAGCCGAAGGTGATCGTGTTCTCCGCCTCGATCCAGGCGCGGGTCTCCGCTGAGTCCGGGTCCTCGAGCCAACGGTACGGATCGGCGATCTTCACGCCGTGATAGTCGTCCACGGTGTCGCCCAGCCGCGCCGCCGGGTATCCCTTCGACGCGTCATCGGCGGTGTCGGCCGCCCGGATCGCCGTGAGTGTGCCCAGTACCAGAATCATCATCAGACCCGTTCTCAGAATCGAGCAATTGGACATGGTGTTCTCCCGTGTGAATTGAGGGTTCGGCGCCCTCGAGTCGCGGCGTTGTCGTCATACCGCTTCTCCCAGGCTGTCTGGACCATGACATTGTACGTCCGGTCCGGCCGAAAAGGTTCGTCGAAGGCCGATGACAGGTTGGTTGATGTGGGGATCGGGCCCCGGTGACGCTCGGCTTCGGGCGTATGAGCGGAACGCGCCGGGGGGCGCGGACTATGGGTGCGCGGAACCGATGCCGATGAGCCGCATGACGCCGTCGATGAACGTGAGGGGGTGGACGGGACAGCCGGGTACGTACAGATCCACGGCGTGCCCGTCGAAAAAGCTGCGCCGCAGAGCCGGCGACGACGCAAACACACCGCCCGAAATGGCGCAGCTTCCCACGGCGATGAGCAGGCGCGGCGCGGGCACGGCACGCCAGGTGTCTTCCAGCGCGGCAGCCATGTTCTCGGAGACCGGCCCCGTGACCACCACACCGTCGGCGTGGCGGGGCGAAGCGACGAATTCGACGCCGTAGCGGCCCATGTCGAAATTGACATTGCCGCAGGCGTTCAGCTCCATCTCGCAGCCGTTGCAGCCGCCCGCCGACACCTGGCGCAGCTTGAGTGAGCGGCTGAAGAGTCGGCGGATCTCCACCCGGACGGCGTCGGCCGCGGGCTCCGCCGCCGCGGTCACGCCCTCGCCCGTGATCAACGCCTCGCGTTTGAAGGCCGCCAGCCGGTGCTCCGTCGTGAATTCGATCGCCCTCGCGGGGCACGCCTCCTGGCAGTCGCCGCACAGGATGCAGCGGCCCAGGTCGATGCGCAGGGGCTCGGCCGTGATGGCAGCCGCGGGGCAGATCCCCTCGCACCGCCGGCAGCGGGTACATGATGCAGACCTCAACTCGGGCTTCCCGCGGAAAGGCGGGATCACGCTTGCCCGGAGAGGATCCGGCACGAAGGCCCAGCCGTGGCGCCGGCGGATTTTTAACAGGTCAAACATTGCCGGGTTCCTTGGAATGATGACGTCCTGCAGGTGAAGTGCCGAAGTGGCTGGGATGAGGGAGGACAAGGAGCACGATGGAACGATCACGATCACGATCATGATCATGACTACGATTACGATTACGAGCACGAACGGCAGTCAACACTTTCCTACTCCTCACTCCTCACAGGTCATGTCCGCAATACGACAGATTGAAGCTCTTGTTGCAGAGCGGGAAATCCGAGATGCCGTTGTGGCGCACCGCCAGCGCCAGGCCGAACCAGTTGTGCACCGACGGATCCTTCACCCGGTAGCGGATCACCCGCCCGTCGCCGCCGGTGACGACCGCGTGCAGGATCTCGCCCCGCCACCCCTCCACCAGCGAAACGGCCAGCCGATCGGGAGGCAGCGTGGCGTGCGCCGAAGTGGACCGGGCGGCGCCGTCGGGAAGGTCTTCCAGCCGCTGCCGGATCACCTCGAGCGACTGGCGGATTTCCAGATATCGAATGAAGGCCCGGGCCAGGACGTCTCCGCTTTCCTGGGTGACCGGTCGGAGCGGGACGTCGGCGTACCCGCCCCACGGGTGATCGGCGCGCACGTCGCGGGGGACGCCGCTGGCACGCGCGGCCATGCCCACCAGGCCGATGCTCTCGGCCGAAGCCCGACAGACGATGCCCGTCTTCTCAAGCCGCGACAGCACCGATGCCGACGAGAAGAACTTCTCGGCCATCCCTTCAGCCTCGCTCCAGACATCGCCCAGGTTTTTCAGGATCGTGGACCGCAGCACGTCATCCACGTCGCCGCGAACGCCGCCGGTCTGAATCCAGCCGCGCCCGTAGCGACTGCCGCACGCGGCCAGCGACGTGTTGATTACCCGGGTGCGCAGCGCGCCGAACACCGCGTTGCCCGTGAGGTAGGCCACGTCGTTGGCGATGGCCGCGAGGTCACCCATGTGCACGCTGATCCGCTCCATCTACAGGGCGATATCGCGCACGTACCGGGCGCGCGGCGTCGGTTCCAGCGCCATCAGCGCCTCCATGGCGCCGCAGTAGGCCAGGTTGTGCCCCACTGCCGTGTCCCCGGCGATGGACTCGGCCAGCCGGTTCCGGAACGGGTGAGCCGGCGCGGCGTCGCGCTCCAGCAGTCGCTCGACGCCGCGGTGCTGGTAACCGAGCTGGATCTCCAGATTGTGGACATCCTCACCGGCGCACTGGAAGCGGAAATGCCCCGGTTCGATCACGCCGGCGTGCACCGGCCCCACCGCCACCTCATGCACTTCCTCGCCCGCCATAGCGAAGAACGGGTAACCGGCCATTGTCTGGGTCCTGTCCGCCCGGTCGTGGGGGTAGCGCACCGGCTTGAGCCAGGGATGCCCCTCCGGTAGCAGTCCGTGCTCCTCCCACAGCTCCCGTTCGAACACGTGGGCGGCCGACACCTCGCGGGTGATGGCCGGATAGGCGGCGCCAGGCGCCGCGGCCGCGCCGGCGATCCAGAGCCGGGCGGCGGAGTCATCGGCCAGAACGGCGTACACGGTCAAGCGGTCATCCGCGGGAACCCCGAACAGGGCCGCCAGTCGCAGTCCTTCCTGGCAGCGCCGGATGATTTCGGCGGCCAGCTCTGGCAACTTCCAGGTCGGGATGTCGGCGCGCGCCTCGCTGCAGGTGTTCCGGGTGGCGAGCCAGCCGTGCATGCTCACCTCCCCCCGCCCAGGCTGACGGCCGCCCGCTGCACCAGGTCGTAAACCGGCGCAGGCATGGCCAGCCCCACCGCCACCAGGACGGCGAGGAACAGCACCTGCGGAATGTAGTTGACCAGCGGCGTCCGCTGGCTGCGCACGGAGGGGTTGGGATCGCCGAACGCCATCTGCATCACCGAATGCCCCATGCCGAACAGGATGACGGTCAGCAGGAGAAAAAACGGCACCAGCAGCCAGGCGTTGCCGCCGTCCAGGATGGCGCCGGCCATGAGAAACTCGCTCAGGAACGCCGGGAACGGCGGGAATGCGGCCAGGGCCAGGAAACCGATGATCCAGAGCCAGCCCGTCGCCCGGTCCACGCGCAGGAGGCCGCGCACGCCGGCCACGTCCTTGGTGCCGTAGTGCCCCAGGATGTTGCCCGCGGTCAGGAACAGGGACGCCTTGCCCAGCGAATGGGCCACCATGTGCAGCATGGCGGCGAAGATCCCGACGCCGCCGAGGCCCGCGCCGACGGCGATGAGCCCCATGTTCTCGATGGACGAGTACGCCAGCATCCGTTTGTAGTTGCGGTTTTTAAGCACGAACACGGCGCACACGAACAGCGACAGGAAACCCATGGCCACCAGCAGGATCCTGGCCTGCGCGGCCTGGCCCGCCAGGTCCATGACGCGATACACCCGCAGGATGCCCAGCAGTGCGGTGTTGAGCAGCGTGCCGGAGAGCACCGCCGAGATGGGCGCCGGCGACTCGGCGTGGGCGTCGGGCAGCCAGGCGTGCACTGGGGCCAGTCCCATCTTGGTCCCGAAACCCATCAGGATGAACGGGAACGCCAGCCGTAGCCAGAACGGCGACAGTTTGCCGGCGTTGGCGCCCAGGTCGTCGAAGAACAGCGACACGGTGTCGCCCGCGCTCATGGACAGCAGGATGATCCCGACGAATGCCAGCGCGATGCCCACCGAGCAGATGAACACGTACTTCCAGGTCGCTTCGAGGGCGGCCTTGTTCCCCTCATAGTAGATGAACGGGGCGCTGGCCAGGGTGGTCCCCTCGACGAAGACCCACAGCAGGCCGAGATGCGTGGAGAGGATCACGCCGGTCATGCAGCAGTTGAAGAGCAGCAGGCAGATGGCGTACCAAGTGTGCCACCGCGGGCTCAGCCCGGACTGCTTCAGAAAGTCGCCGTGATAGAAGGCTACCCCCAGGTACAGCACCGACAGGACCAGCAGAAACAGGATGTTCAGGTCGTCCACCCGGAAGAAGGGCAGCAGCGACGACGGCTGCCGCCACAGCCAGACGGAGATCACCAGGTGGAGCACCGCGTATAGGTAGATGGTCGCCACGTTGACGGTTTTCGACTTGAGCGCCAGCAGCAGGACGCCGGCGGCAAGGGGGAACAGGATGAGGATGGCGATCAGCATGGCGTCAATCCCGGAGATGCGTCAAAGCATCGATCTTCGATTCGTCGAAGGTGGACTTGATTTTCGTCGCGAACAGGCCCAGCAGGAAAATGCCCAGGAAGATGTCCAGCAGCACACCCAGATTCACCAGGAGCGGCATCTCCCGCGCCATGGAGAGCGACAGCAGGAAGATGCCGTTCTCCAGCATCATGTAGCCGGCGACATGGGTGACCAGCATCTTCCGGGTGGTGATCACCAGCAGCCCGGTGAGCATGGTGGAGACCGACACGCCGAAGTACAGCGGCTTGATGTCCTGGGCGAAATCCAGCGAGCCGTACGCCAGTACGAATCCGAAAGCGAAGATCAGACTGGCGATGACCACCGAGAAAAAATTGGGGATGTACGGTTCCAGTTCCCGAAAAACGCCGTTGCGGCGGACCACCCGGCGCAGGAACCACGGGATGATGATCGCCTTGAAGCCGAGGGTCTCCACCGCGAGGAACAGCAGGTTGAGCAGGTGGAAATTCTGCCAGTCGGCGACCACCAGCAGGAACAACACCAGGCCCTGCGCCACCAGCATGCGGACGTACGCCTCGATGCGGCTGGTGGCCGCCACGTAGAGCATGGTCACGCCGAACAGGACGATCAGGAAGTTGATCACCGCAGCCCCCCGAATTTGAACAGCAGCACCACCGCCAGAACGATCAGCCCGTTGGACGTCATCAGGAACACGAACTGCGACACATGCGTCATGCGCAGTCGCGCCGTGACCGATTCCACCAAACCGGTGGCCACGGCCACCACGGCCAGCACCAGCAGCACCGCCGCAGCCGACACGCCAAGCGGCACCGCCGCCGGCAGCACCAGCGCGGCGATCAGCGCCCCCACGATGACCAGCTTCAAGGCGGCGGCATACTGGAGGAACGCCAGATCGGGACCCGAATGGTCCAGCACCATGACCTCGTGGATCATGGTAAGTTCGAGGTGCGTATTGGGATCGTCTACGGGCACCCGGCACCCCTCCACCAACAGCATGATGAAAAACGAGATCACGCCAAGCACCAAGGCCACCTGGAGCAGCCCGCCGGAACGCTGCAACGCCGGCAGGGCGTCGGCGAGCGACGTCTGGCCGGCGATCGTCATGCAGCCCGCCATCAGGAGAAAGAACGCCGGCTCCACCAGTCCGGAGAACAGCGCCTCGCGACTGGCGCCCATCCCCTCGAAGCTGCTGCCGGTGTCCATGGCCGCCAGCACGCGGGCGAACTTGCCCATGGCCAGCAGGTAGGCGAAGAGCACGAAATCGCCCTCAAAGCTGATGACGGCCCCGCCGCCGGCCAGCGGCACCAGCAGCCCCGCCAGGATCACCGCGGCCAGATTCACCGACGGGGCCAGCCGGAAGACCGGCGTGGTCGTGTCGCTGATCACCGCCCCCTTGCGCAGCAGGCGGAGGAAATCGTGGAACGGCTGCATCAGCGGCGCCCCGCGCCGGCCGGCCCATATGGCCTTGGTCCGGTTGATCACGCCCACCAGCAACAGGGGTGCGCCGAGCAGAATGAATAGGTTGACGGCCAGGTTCAGCATGACCGACTCCGCCCGGGTCCGGTGATGGTGCGCATCCGGAAGGTCATCACACCACCGCCATCCAGATCAGGGTGACGGCCAGAAAGACCAGGCCGTAGAAAATGTAGCGCTGGGTGCTGCCGCTTTGGATCCACGTGAAGCGCGTTAAGAACCGGTTCAGACGGTTCACCAACGGCTGGATCAGCCAGGCCTCGAAGATGTTCCCCGGATGGGTTTCAAACGAGGCCGAGTCGGGGAAGAAGCCCGTCGGCTGCTCGAGCTTCGTCTCCAGCGCCAGCACCGGATTGGTCAGGGCCAGCACCGGCGCGGCGAACGACGAGGCCGTGTACTGCATCCGGGGCGTCCCCGCCCCGTAGCCGCAATCCCACGTCCGGAAGGTTTCCACCGGTCGGCCGCCGAGCAGCAGTCGGCGCAACGCCATCAGCCCCGCGGTCAGGACGACCAATCCCGCTGCAATGAGCGAGATGCGCTGCAGCAATTCGAGCACCGGCAGGCGGGCCGGCAGCGCTGTCGCACCAGCCAGCAGGCGGGCCGCCGGCAGGACCAGCGTCACCGCCGCCTGCGGCAGCACGCCGATGAGCAGGGCCAGGGCGCCGAGCAGAAGCATGGGTCCGCGCATGCTCCAGCCGGGATCGCGCATGTCCGGCGGCGGCGGCTGACGGGGAATTCCCAGGAAGGCCACACCGCAGACCTTGGCGAAGCAGATGAGCGCCAGCACGCCCACCAGCGCCAGCACCGCCATCACCAGGGCGGACACCAGCACCAGCGCCACCCGCTGGCCCACCAAACCGCTGAACGCGGCGGCGTACACCAGAAACTCGCTGACGAACCCGTTGAAGGGCGGCAGGCCGCAGATGGCCGCGGAGCCCACGATGAACAGTCCGGCCGTGACCGGCATGCGGCGGGCGATGCCGCCCATCCGCTCGAGGTCGCGGGTGTGCAGCCGCCGGTAGACCGCGCCGGCGGCGTAAAACAGCAACGCCTTGAAGATGGAATGGTTCAGGACGTGCAACACGGCGCCGGCGAAGCCGAGGAAGGCGATCATGGGGGCGCTGTACGCCAGTCCGAGCATGCCCATGCCGATGCCCAGACCGATGATGCCGATGTTCTCCACGCTGTGGTAGGCCAGCAGGCGTTTCAGGTCGTGCTGGGCGATGTCGTACACCACCCCGAGCACCGCCGAGGCGGCGGCAATGGCAAGGACGGCCAGCGCCAGTTCCACCGGCGGCTTGCCCAGCCACGACACGACGCGCAGGATGCCATAGATGCCCGTCTTGATCATGATCCCCGACATGATGCCGGACACGTGCGACGGTGCCGCCGGGTGGGCCCGGGGCAGCCATGTCTGCAAGGGAACAAAGCCGGCCTTGATGCCGAATCCGGCAAAGAAGAGGAGGAAAATCCCCGGCGCAGGGAACTTCAGATCCTGGAAAACAGCGGCGAAGTGTCGGAAATCCATCCCTGCCCCGCGGCCGCCGACGAAGAGGAATCCGGTGATGAGACAGACCACGCCAACGTGCATGGATACGAGGTAGTTCAGACCGGCGTCCACCACCTCGTCCTTCCAGTGCTCGGTGACCACCAAGAAGAAGGACGCCAGCGACATGATCTCCCACACAATGAGGAAAGCCAGGGCGTGCTGCACCACCGTCACCAGCAGCATGCTGGCGGTGAGCAGGCCGAGACAGAAGAAGTGACCGCCCAGCCGCTCCGGCCTGACCGACGCGGCATCGGATCCGGCGCGGAGATAGCCGGTGCCATAGATCCCGCCCAGCAGACAGGTCAGGGCGATAGCCAGGGCGAAGAACGCCGACAGCGGATCCAGCACCAACGGTACGTCACCGAAGAGCGGTCCCGCGGCAAGCACCCGGGTCTCCGTCCCGCCACTCCAGATGGCGAGCCAGGCGCCGACCATGACCACCAGACAACCGGCGGCGGACAGCAGGGTGCTGAGGCGGCTCTTCCAGTCGGCGGGGACGACCAGGGCAGCTAGGCTGCCGGTCAGGATGAGAGTGATCCCGATGACGAACAGATCCATGACGTACTCCGGGGATGCCGGACCCCTGAACCGGGCCAGGCAACCAGTCCGCTCAACGTGGGCTGGTCAGTGCGTCCGCCCGGTTGCGGGCCCCATCAGTCGGGCCGTCCGGGCCGGATGAATCGGCGGCACCCCGCGAAAGCGCCGATTGTAAAACCGGAGATATGGAAACTCAAGGGAAATTCTTCGCCGCCGAAGCAGCTCGGATTTCCGTTCAGCTGGGTCTATCACTCGATGAATATCCGCTTGGCTGTCCCCCGGGCTGCGGCCCGGACCCTGCCCATTGCACCGTGGGCGGATCCAGAGTGTCGGCATACCGTCATGCATCGATCCGACCGACCGCTGTCACGCCATAAAAAAGCCTCCCCGAAGGGAGGCTGAATATGGCGGGGTTGACGAGACTCGAACTCGCGACCTTCGGCGTGACAGGCCGACGTTCTAACCAACTGAACTACAACCCCGCGTGCTTTAAAGACCCGTGATCCGTTTCCTGGTGGGCGGTACAGGGCTC
>JAAYUB010000031.1 GCA_012517875.1 Acidobacteriota bacterium
CGGCCGCATCCAGATTGGTAGACAGGAGCAATATAGTCTGTGACTCCGGAAGCAATCACCACGTCCAGACAGAATGCGCCCCTCTCCAGGGGAAGGGTGTGTTTTGTCTTGACGGGAGCGCTCTTCTCATAGATGAGAGTTTAAAGACGGTTTTTTTCGGTGCGTTCGTCGAACGCGCGGTACGAAGCGCGGTACGGGTTTCCATGAAAAAAAACGGCGGGAGGATCCCGCCGTTTTTCAGATGGCTGTGAAACGGTTCAGCGTCCGGGCTACAGTTCCGCCAGCATCGCCTTCAGGTACTTCCAGAAGTGGGCCACCGACGGGATGCTCACCCGCTCGTCGGGGGAGTGGGCGCCCAAGATGATGGGGCCGATGGAGATCATGTCCATGCCCGGGTACTTCTCGCCGATGATGCCGCACTCGAGGCCGGCGTGGATCGCCTTGATCTCCGGCTTCTTGCGGAACGTCTTCTGGTGCACCTCGATGGCGGTCTTCAGGAGCGCCGACTGCAGGTTGGGCTTCCAGCCGGGGTAGCCGGAACCCTGCTCCACCGCGAAGCCGGCCAGGGCGCAGTAGGCGGCCACCATCCGGCCCACGTCATGCTTGTGGCTCTCCACCGAGGAGCGGTGGCTCATGGAGACGCGCACCTGCTCGGGCAGCAGCTCCACGATGGCCAGGTTCGTGCTGGTCTGGACCAGGCCCGGGATGTCCGGCGTCATGGCGATGACGCCGTGGGGGCCGGCGTACAGGAATTGCACCACCCGCTCGGCGTCGGCCGCGTCGAGCATCCGCTCCAGGTTCGAGGTGTGGGGCTCGAACAGGATCTGGCAGTCGGGGTCGGCCGAGCCGAGCTCCGAGCGGATGTCCGTTTCCAGCGCGCGGAGCGCCTGCGCCACGGCCGCCACCTGCCCCGGTTCCAGCGCCACGGTCACGAAGGTTTCGCGCGGGATGGCGTTGCGCTTGGAGCCGCCGGTCAGGGTCATGATGTCCACGGTGAACTGGCGCCGCAGCGTCCACAGGATCCGCGCCGCCAGCTTGATGGCGTTGCCGCGCCCGGTGGCGATGTCCAGTCCGGAGTGGCCGCCCTTGAGCCCCGCCACCTTCAGGCGGTAGACGGCCCGGCCGGCCGGCAGCGGCACCGTACGGACGGGGCTGGTGGCCACCGTGTCCATGCCGCCGGCGCAGCCGATGTAGACGGCGCCCTCCTCCTCGCTGTCGAGGTTGAGCATCCGGTTGCCCGTGAGCATGTCGGCGCCGAGCTGGAAGGCGCCGGTCAGCCCGGTCTCCTCGTCGATGGTGAAGAGAAACTCCATGGGGCCGTGGACCAGATCCTTGGCCTCCATCACCGCCAGGGCCGCCGCCACGCCGATGCCGTTGTCGGCGCCGAGGGTGGTCCCCTGGGCGCGGATGTAATCCCCGTCCCGCACCGGATGGATCCCTTCCTTGGCGAAATCGTGGGCGGTGGTTTCGTTCTTCTCGCACACCATGTCCAGGTGGCCCTGGAGCACCACCGCCGGACCGGTCTTGGCGGGATCGCTGGCCGGCTTGGTCACCACCACGTTGCCCGCCGCGTCCTGCCGCGCCGGCAACCCCAGGCGCCGGGCCTGGGCCAGCACGTACTGGGCCGCCTGGGCCTCGTGCTTCGAGCAGTGGGGGATGGCGGCCAGGGCGAAGAAGTGCTTCCACAGCGCCGCGGGTTTCAGTCCGGGGATCTTGGTTTTCATTCCGTACCTCCTAGTTGCATATTGATTCGTTCACTCATTGGCTGATTCAATCCGCCTGACGATCCGTTTCGTAATAGCCCACCGCCGCGTAGCCCACGAAGTGATGCAGGTTGTTGGGCGCCGTCGTGCCGAGGCCCCGGAGATCGGCGTCGTCCAGCGACGCCTCCGAGACGCTGGTGCCGTAGTCCAGCAGCGTGCCCCGCAACTGCCGGCCCCCGAGCTCCCGCGTCACCCGGTCCGCCACCTGCAGGCCCAGCGGGATGGAGAAGCGGCCGCACCAGGTGATCCGGTAGCGGGCCACGTCCCCCGGCTCCACGCAGCGGTACAGGAAGGCCTTGAGCCGCTCCGCCCGCACGGGCCCGGTCAGGTGGTCGGCGAGGATCCGCCGGTCCTGCGCCACCGCCTGCCGGTAGCCTTCCAGGTCCGATCCGAAGGGGCAGTACGGCGACATCCCCCAGCCGGCGTCCCCGTAGTGGACGGCGTCGGCGGAACAGATGAAGGCGACGTCGCGCCCCGGCGTCCAGCCCCGCGCACGGCACGACTCGACCAGCGCCCGCCCCAGTTCGCCGGCCAGCCGCTCCATCACCGGCCACTCCATGTGCGGGACGAGGATGGGCACGATTTCCACGTTCGGGTTGTTCGCTTGGAGGAACGGCACCAAGGCCTCCAGCGAGTGCTCCACCTGGTGCATGTCGTTGTCCACGACGCGGTCCTCGAACCGGATGCGGGCCAGCAGGTCCTCCCGCAGCCCCGACACCTTCACCGGCCCGTACGGCCCGTGCCAGGTGGCGAAGCGGTCGAACACCAGCCGGTCGCTCACGTCGAAGGCGCGCGCCTTGTGGAACACGCCGAACAGCACCACCACCGGCGCCCGCACGCGCGTCAGCGCGAGCTGATAGAGGCGGCTGGCGTAGTAGTAGTCGTCGTGGGGGCAGACGGCAGCCACGAACCGCGGCTCGGCGTCGGTCCAGCCGTGCTCGGCCCGGATCGCGGCCTCCCGCGGCTCGGCGGCTGCGGCGGCCTGGGCGCGGACCATGTCCATCTGCGCGGCGGTGCTGGCGAAACCCACCGTGTCCATCTGGCCGCGGCCGGTCGCCGTGGGCTTGAGCCCCACCTGGGCCAGCAGCTTCGCCCGGTCGTCGGCCGCACCATGGGGCGAGCGGGCGATGACGAGGCCCAGGACCGCACAGGCCACCAGAGCGAACTTCCGCACCATGGATTCCCTCCGCCGGATGATCGAATGCGAAAGCTCATCTTATGACTTTTCGTCGCCCAACTCAACCGCAACCCGACCGAGCGGGAATCGGTGAGTCGGTGAATGGGTGAGTGGGTGAATGGGTCAATCGGTGAATGGGTACTAGGATCTGGGGTCTGTGATCCAGGGCCCGGAACCCAGGTCCCAGGCCCGATATCCGATTTCCGATGTCCGCTGATTGGTAACGAGCCTCGAGTCTCGAGCCTCTAGCCTCGATCACGATTCCGATCACGAGCACGAGTACGACTACGAATCACGGGCACGAAGTGACTTCATACTCCTATCATCTATCTCCCATCTCCTCACTGTTCACCGGTCCACCGTTTCACATATGCCTTGCAGCCCGCTCGAATTTTAACTATACTTCCCGTTTGAAACGATGCTGAACGGAGTTCAACCATGGAACGGAAGATCCGCGTGCTCATCGCCAAGCCGGGACTCGACGGCCACGACCGCGGCGCCAAGGTCATCGCCCGGGCGCTGCGCGACGCCGGCATGGAGGTCATCTACACGGGACTGCGCCAGACGCCGGAGCAGATCGTCGCCGCCGCGCTCCAGGAAGACGTGGACGTGATCGGCGTCTCCATCCTCTCGGGCGCCCACATGCACCTGTTCCCCAAGATCATGGACCTGGTGAAGGCCAACCAGATGGACGACGTGCTCGTTTTCGGCGGCGGCATCATCCCCGAGGGGGACGTGCCCCAGCTCCAGGCCATGGGCGTGGCCGCCATCTTCCCCCCCGGCACATCCACCCAGTCGGTGATTGAATTTCTGAAGGAGCGCTTCCAGGCCGCCAAGGCCTGAGCGTCGCCCCCAAACAGATCGCGCCCCGGACAGCGGCAGCCGTCCGGGGCGCTGTGTTTTTGCGGGGGCGCCCGCCGCCTGAGCGCGGGTTCCGTCGGCGGCGCTAGCGGCCGCCCTCGGCGAGCATCCGGTGCACCTCCTGGGGGACCGGCCCCTGGGCCCAGAAGCGCAGCTCGGTGATCTCGTCGGGGGCCGAGCGGCCGTACTTGTAGAAGATGAGCAGGAACTGGCGGTCGTCGAGGCGGCGGTACTCCTTGAGCGAATCCCATTCCCTCACGAACGCCCGGTCGGCGCACTTGGCCGCGCCCGTCTCGAAGACGATCTGGTCCTCGCGCAGCACCAGGGTGCCCATGCAGTTGGGTCCGTTGAGGTCCAGCTCGACTTTGAGCCGGTACGGCAGCTCCACCGGCTCGGCGGGCCGGCCGGCGGGCGCCAGCGCGATCGGGCCCAGCCGGCCCTGGATGTAGCCGATGGCGGCCATGTTGTCGGGGTTGTCGTCGCGGAACTTCAGCACGTACTTCTGCCCCTTGCCGCGCACGGTGTCGGAGAAGAACACGTGGAACTCCCACTTCGACTTGAAATCGATCCGCTCGATGTTGGCGTATTCCCAGATCCGCCCGCAGCCCACGTTCTTGGACTCGAAGACCACCTTGTCGTCCCGCACGATGAGGGTGCCCTGGCACTCGCCCACGCGGTGGTTGTGCTCCACCTTGATCTGGTAGAGGGTCTCGGCCAGCGCCGGCGCCGCCAGCACGACGGCGACGAACAGGAGCAGCGCGGCCGGCCGCCAAGTCGTTATCCGATTCATGTGTACCTCCAATGTCCGATGACGTGGTGTCAGGATAGCTCAATCCGGCCGCCGCCGCAAGCGGGTCGGCATGCCGAGTTCCCGCCGCCGACTGCCGACGGCCACCCGGCGCAACCGGCCGGCGGCGGCATTTTTCCCATTTGCGGCATTTTTCCTATTTGCGGCTAGCTTTTTGCCCGGCCGGCACGTATACATTTCTTTTACGATCCCGATCCGATTGGAGGACCCACCCATGGACGCCCTGGATTTCCTGGCTCAGCATGAAACCGAACACCTGGAGCAGCTCAAGGAACTGCTGCGAATCCCCAGCGTCAGCGCCCAGTCCGAGCACGCCGCCGACACGCGCCGCTGCGCCGGCTGGGTGGCGGACCATCTGCGCGGCATCGGCCTGTCGGCCGAGGTGTGCGAGACCGGCGGCCACCCGGCGGTGATCGCCGAGTACCAGGGGCCTGCCGGCGCGCCGACGGTACTCGTCTACGGCCACTACGACGTCCAGCCGGCCGACCCGGTGGAGTTGTGGCAGAGCGCGCCCTTCGACCCCATCGAGTCGGACGGCTACCTGCTGGCCCGCGGCGTCACCGACGACAAGGGTCAGTTTTTCGCCCACGTCAAGGGCGCCGAGGCGTGCCTCCGCACCGCCGGCGCCATCCCGTGCAGCTTGAAGTTCCTCATCGAGGGCGAGGAGGAGTCCGGTTCCGCCCACCTGAACCCGTTCATCGAAGCCAACCGCGAGCGGCTGGCCGCCGACGTGGTGGTGATCTCCGACGGCTGCCAGTACGGGCCGGACATGCCCGCCATCAATTTCGGCCTGCGCGGGCTGGCGTTTGTCGAAGTCAAGATCACCGGCCCCGACCGGGACCTGCACTCGGGTTCCTACGGCGGCGCGGTGGCCAATCCCGTCAACATGCTGGCCCGGATGATCGGCCAGCTCCACTTCGCCGACGGCCGCATCCGGGTGCCCGGGTTCTACGACCGGGTGTACACCGCCACCGCCTGGGAGCGGGAGCAGTTCGCCCGGCTGCCGTTCGACGCCAAAGCTTACCGGCGCTCCACCGGCGCGCCGGCGCTCTGGGGCGAGCCGGGCTACACACCGCTGGAGCGCACCTGGATCCGGCCCACCCTCGACGTCAACGGCATCACCGGCGGCTACCAGGGCGAGGGGGGCAAGACCATCATCCCGGCGTGGGCATCGGCCAAGATCACCATGCGGTTGGTGCCCGACATGACCCCCGAGGACACGGCGGCCAAGCTCGAGGCGTACCTGCGGCAGATCTGCCCGCCGTCCGTCCGGCTGGAAGTGATCCATCACGGCGGCGCCCCGGCGGTGCAGGTGCCCGTGGACGGCCCCTGGCTCGAGGCAGCCGCGCGCGCGCTCGAGACGGGCTTCGGCCGACGCCCCTTCTTCACGAAGGAGGGCGGCTCGATCCCGGTGGTGGGCACCTTCAAGTCGGTGCTGGGCATCGACACTCTGCTCATCGGCTTCGGCCAGCAGACCGACAACCCGCATTCGCCCAACGAGCGGATGCTCATCCGCGATTTCCACCGGGGCGGCCGCACATCGGTGGCCCTGTTCCACGAACTGGCCGGCGTGCGCCGCTGACCGCCGGCGGCCGCCCGGTGGGGGCGGGATCCGTGTAGTCCCGCCCCCAACACAATCTGAAGAGGAGTGACGCCATGCGCCAGATTCTGACCGTGTGCCTGATTCTCGCCGGCCTGCTGCTCTCGGCGACGGCCGCGCCGCAGGGGGCCGAACCGTCCGCCCCGCCGCTGACCATCGACGAGGTGCTGAGCCCGGCGCACCGGACGGCGTTCCGGCTGCCGTCCTACTACTGGCTCCCCGGCGACGGCATCCTGTTGTTCGATCCGGCGAAGCAAGACGCCGAGCGGGTCCTGGAGCGCTACGACCCGGCCACCGGCGCGCGCACCCCGCTGCTGGCGGATCCGGCCGCGGCGCTGAAGGGGCTCAACGAGCTGCTGACCGCCGGTGGCGGCAAGCCCGAGGAGAAGCTGGACGCTCCCCTGGAGTTGGATGCCGCCGGTAAGCGGGCCCTGCACCTGATCGCCGACGACGTCTTCCTGCAGGACCTGGCCACCGGCGCCTTCCGGCGGATCACGCGCACGCCCGCCGCAGAGGCCGAGCCGCACTTCTCGCCCGACGGCCGCTGGGTGGCGTTCCACCGGGAGCACAACCTGTACGTCACCCGGATCGCCGACGGCAAGGAGTACGCCCTCACCCGCGACGGCCGCGACACCCTGCTCAACGGCACCCTGTCCTGGGTGTACTGGGAGGAGATCTTCGGCCGGGAGGACCTGGGCTACTGGTGGTCGCCCGACTCCACGGCGATGGTGTACCTCAAGTCGGACGAGTCGAAGGTGCCCGTTTCCTACTTCCCCGACTACGAGCCGGCCACGCCGGCGGTGCACCGCCAGCGCTACCCCAAGGCGGGCGAGACCAATCCGGCGGTGTCAGTCTGGCTCGCTGAGGTGCCCGGCGGCAAGGTCCGGCAGATCCGGTTCGCCGATCCAGAGCTCGAGTACGTCGTGCGGGTGCACTGGCTCCCCCACGGCCGCAGCGTCGCCGTCAAGACCATGAACCGGGCCCAGAACCGCCTGAAGCTCTGGCTGGTGGACCGCCGCCGCGCCACCGCCCGCGTGATCCTCACCGAGGAGAGCCCCACGGTGGTGAGCGTCCACGACGACCTGGCCTTCACCGCCGACGGCGCCCGCTTCGTCTGGGCCTCGGAGCGCGACGGCCGCAACCGGCTGTACCTGTATGAAATCAGCGGGAAACTGGTCCGGGCGCTCACCCCCGCGAACCTGCTGGTGCGCGCCTCCAGCGGCGTGGCCTGGGTGCGGGGGGGCCTGTGCGCCCTGGACGAGGCCGGCGGCTGGGTCTACTACACCGCCACCGACGGCGCGCCCATCGCCCCGGCGCTCTACCGCTCGCCGCTGGCCGGCGGGGCCGCCGAGCGGCTGACCCGGGAGCCGGGCAGCCACCGGGTGGGCTTCAGCCCGTCGATGCAGTATTTCTTCGACGAGCATTCGTCCATGAGCCGGCCGCCGGGGTTGACCCTGCACCGGGCCGACGGCGAGGCGCTGCGCGTCGTGGCGGCGCCGGCCGCGGACCATGCCGCGAAGCTGGGCCTGCTCTATCCCGAATACCTCGCCATCCCGGCCGAGGACGGCTTCGCCCTGCCCGCGCAGATCCTCAAGCCGACGGCGCTGGAGCCGGGCCGCCGCTATCCCGTGATCCTCTACGTCTACGGCGGGCCCAACGCCCCGGTGGTGGGCGACCGCTGGGGCCGCGACCTGCTCATGAACAATCTGCTGGTGCAGCGCGGCTACATCTGGCTGGCCGTGGACAACCGCAGCGCCTCCGGGCTGGGCAAGGCGCTTGAGGACACCGTCCACCACAAGCTCATGAGCGGCGGCGAGGTGGCCGACATCGTGGCCGCCGTGCGCTGGATCAAGCGCCAGCCGTGGGCGGACCCGGACCGCGTGGGCGTGTGGGGCTGGAGCGGCGGCGGCACGTTCACCGTCCAGCTCATGAGCCAGAGCCGGGAGTTCCGCGCCGGCATCGCCGTGGCGGGCGTGTACGATTTCCGCTACTACGACTCCGTTTGGGCGGAGCATCTCCTGGGCCTGCCCAAGGACAATCCCGAGGGCTACAAGGCCGGCGCGCCGGCCACCTGGGCCAAGAACCTGCACGGACGACTCTTCCTCGTCCACGGCCTGGCCGACGACAACGTCCATCCCCAGAACGCCTGGCGGCTGACCGACGAGCTCATCGCGGCGAAGATCCCGTTCGACCTGATGGTCTATCCGCGGCAGGGCCACGGCATCCGCGCCCCGGCCAGCTACCGGCATCTCATGGTGGCGATGCTGGACTTCTGGGAGCGTTGGTTGAAGGGAGAGAACGGTGAACCGGTGAACAGTAATCAGTGAGGAGATAGGAGTTTAAAGGCCTTCGTGCTCGTAATTCGTAATCGTGATCGTAATCGAGGCTAGAGGCTCGGGGCTCGAGGCTCGTTTCCAAAGTGCGGACATCGAACATCGGATATCGGACCTGGGACCTGGTTTCTGGGACCTGGGTTTTGGGTCTTGGATCATAGAACCAAGATCCCGGTACCCATTCACCCATTCACCCTTTCCCCCTTCACCCTTCCCCCCCATTCACCGGCCGACTGGGCGGCGGGGGGAGCGAGGCTGCCGACGGTCAGGTCCAGTGCCCCTGGCCCGGTGTGCCGGCGCGGCCTCACGCAGCCGGGAGGACCACTGCCACAGCCCGTTGATGGCGGCCGGCGGGAGGCGGTGGCCCAGCGCCCGGGCCGCGACGACGAGCTGCCCCCGGTGGTGCGACTCGTGGGACAGGGCGTATCCGCAGAAGAGGACCGCGTCGCGGGGCATGGCGCCGTAGATGAACCGGCTCTTCACGCCGGAAAACGGGCCGCCGTTTGCCAGCCCCGCGCGCAGCAGGCGTTCCACGGCATCGGCGCTCAGGGGCAGGGCCGCAAGGACCTCGGCCGGCGCGGCCGTGGCGCGGTCCACTTGGCAGGGAACGGCGATCCCGGATGCCGTCGCGAGACTGTTCAGCCAGAGGCAGCGGCAGTTGTGGAGGTGGGCGGCGATGCTCCGCACGGTGCGCCGCGGCGCGCCGGGCAGTCCCAGCGGCCAGAGGTCCGCGGGGAGTTGCTCCACAAGGAACGCGGTGACCCGGCTGTGGATGCGCCACGCATCCAGAATGGACTCGTGAAGCGCGTTCATGCGGTGCTTCCACTTCCAGCTACTGACGGGGTGGCGTCAGGCGCCTCCGGCATCTGCAGCCGGTCGCGCGGCGCCGCCGGCGGGATGGCTGTGATCGGCCGCGGTGTCACGGATCGGCGCGGCGCTCCAGTTGCCACAGGCCGTGTTCCACGCCGCCCTGGATGTAGATGGCGAATGTGCCGTGGCCCGGGATCGCCAGCGGCGGATGGGCGATGACGGCGCCGGCCTCCGCCGCGGCGGCGACCGCCGCCTCGATGTCGCCCACGAGCCAGTAGGGCCGCACCACCGGCGTTTCCGACTCGCGCAGTGGCGCCCGGACGCCCACCAAGCCGCCGCCCGGCAGGACCGCCGTCCGCGCCTGGCCGAGCCCGGGGTCGGGCTCGCCGAACCGCAGTCCGTTCGCCGCCGCATACGCGGCGCACACCGCGTCCACCTCCGGCGTCACGATCTCCAGGTAATGGATCCGCATGGTCTGGTCTCCTTGATGAGTCTGCCGGTCCGGATCCGTCCGGGTCGACGCACAGCCCAGGACGGACACGGCGACAATCGTGGCGACAAGCATCCGGCGCATGAATCGGCCTCCTTGAAAAACGCAACACTGCGGCTTGACACCAGCATGTCGGATCGTGCCGCTGTTGATTTGAGTCGTTTCATTTTAGGTTTTCCCCACCGCCGGATCAAGTTCCGAGCGGCGGGATCCGCCCGCTGCGCTGCGCGGATGGACGGGGCCGCGCCCCCGCGCCGGTGAAATGCGTTTGGGATTAGGCGGGCTTTCGGATGATAATACCGTATGCGAATTTCATGACGAGGTGCGCGATGTCTGAGCGTCTGCTGAGCCGGCGGATTCATCTGCTGGCGGGTGTCCTCGCCGCCGCCGTGGCGCTGGCGGCGGCGCTCCCGAACGCGGCGCCGCCGAGCGCCCGCGCGGCCGAAACCGCGCCCGCCGTCGGCTTCCATTTTGAGGGTGCGCGATTCATGCTGGACGGGAAGCCGTTCCAGATCCGGGCGGGCGAGCTGCACTTCCAGCGCATCCCCCGGGAGTATTGGCGCGACCGGCTGCTCAAAGCCCGGGCGATGGGCCTCAACACCGTGGGCGCCTATGTCTTCTGGAACGCGCTGGAGCCGGAGCCGGGCCAGTGGGACTTTTCGGGGCGCAACGACGTCGCCGCGTTCGTCCGGGAGGCCGGCACGGCCGGGTTGCGCGTGCTGCTCCGGCCCGGGCCGTACGCTTGCGCCGAGTGGGACTTCGGCGGCCTGCCGGCGTGGCTGCTCCGCGTCCCCGATATCCGGGTGCGCTGCTCGGCCCCGCTCTACCTCGAGGCGTGCGAGCGGTACGTCACCCGGCTGGCCGGCGAGGTGCGCGACCTGCAAGCCAGCCGCGGCGGGCCGATTCTCATGGTCCAGCTCGAGAACGAATACGGCTCCTTCGGCAACGACGCCGCCTACCTGCCATGGCTCCGCGACGCCTGGCGCCGCGCCGGCATCGACGTCCCGTTCTACACCGCCGACGGCCCCTGGCCCGCCATGCTGGCGGCGGGCACCGTCCCCGGCGCAGCCATCGGACTGGACCCGGCCCACACCGCCGAGCACTTCGCCGCAGCCGAGCGGCTGGGGCGCGGCGTGCCCGTCTTCTGCAGCGAGCTCTACCCCGGCTGGCTCACCCACTGGGGTGAGCCGTGGGCGCGCGCGGCCACCGAAAAGATCTCCGCCCAGCTCCAGTGGCTGCTGGAAAACGGCAAGTCGTTCAGTCTCTACATGCTCCACGGCGGCACCAACTTCGGCTTCTGGGCCGGGGCGAACTACTCGGACAAGTACGAGCCCGACGTCACGAGCTACGACTACGACGCGCCGCTGGACGAGCGGGGCCGGCCCACCCCGAAATACCACGCCCTGCGCGAGCTGATCCGGCAGCATCTGCCGCCGGGCGAGACGCTCCCCGAGTTGCCGGCGCCCCTGCCGGCGATCGCGATCCCCGAGCTCCGCCTGACCGAGGAGGCGTCGCTCTGGGCGAACCTGCCGGCGGCGGAGCGCGCGCCCATGCCGGCGCCCATGGAGTTCTTCTGCCAGAGCCACGGGTTCATCCTGTACCGGAGCCGGGTGCCGGCGCACGCCAGCGGCCGGCTCACCATCACGGAGCTCCACGACTACGCCAACGTCTACCTCGACGGCGCGCTGGCGGCCAGCCTCTTCCGCGGCCTGCACCAGGATTCAATCGATGTCCCCGCGGCCGATCCGCCCCAGCGGCTGGACATCCTCGTGGAGGGGATGGGCCGCATCAACTACGGGCCGCGCCTCATCGACCGGAAGGGGATCACCGATCGGGTCACGCTGGGCGGCATGACGGTCATGGACTGGGAAGTCTTCCCCCTCCCCTTCGACGCGGCGTATCTGGCGGCGCTCCGCTTCGGACCGCCGGACCCGGCCGCCCCGCCGGCCAAGTTTTTCCGCGGCGCGTTCAGCCTGGACGCCGTCGGCGACACTTACCTCGACATGAGCGGCTGGTCCAAGGGCGTGGTCTGGGTCAACGGCCACAACCTGGGGCGGTACTGGAACATCGGCCCCCAGCAGCGGCTGTTCCTGCCGGCGCCGTTCCTGAAGCGGGGCGCCAACGAGGTCGTCGTCTTCGACCTCCATCGCACCGCCGCCGCCCCCCTTCGCGGCGTCCCCGACCTCGGCGAATAGGCGGCCGATTCACCACCAAGGCACGAAGGGCACAAAGAGATCATCTTCATATGTCAGTGATCATTTTTCAATTGTCATGAGTCATTTCGGATGGTGAATCGGGAGACGAGAAATGGGAGATGTAAGACGGGAAGTATCAGACAAACGGGAAGACCCGAACCGCGAACCCCGAATCGCGAGCCCCGTTGTCCGATATCCGAAGTCCGCTGTCCGCTGTCCGTTCAGTCTCCAGGTTCCATGTCGAAAAAATCCAATTCCCCTTGGTGCCCTTTGTTGAAAAAACCCGTTCTCACTCGCCGGCCTTGCGGGCGCGGCCCATTTCCATCGCCCGGACCACGACGAAGGCGATCAGCGCGAAGATGAAGAACACGAGCAGCAGCCAGGCCACCCCCTGCATGGCGCCGATGACGGTCCGGTAGACCTCCAGCACCCAGCGGTCGGTGGTGAGCGCCAGGATTTGCGTATCTTTGCCCGTGCCCGTGGGCGAGATGTATTTTTCCAGTTCCCAGATCCGGACGCCGCTGGAGATGCCGATCACCAGGATGGCGAAATCGAGGTAGCGCTTCCAGGCCACACTGATCTCGTCGGCCATGATCCGCTGGAGGATGCTGCCGATAGGCTTTTTGAAAATCGCCACCAGAGCGGCGGACACCACCACCGAGATCACGAACGTCACGGCGAGCAGGGTGAGAAACATGGGATACCTCCGGTTGTCTTTGTTCCGCCGGCGCCCGCACCCCGGGCATCGATACAGCGGTCGATTCGGATAAACTCAACGTTCATGCCAAAGCATGAATCAGAACTAACAATTTCATAAGTGAGGAGATATCAAGAATACGTATTGACCGGCGGATTCAACGTCCCACCACACAAATACATTTATTGATCAGCAATATACAATTTGCGTCTATATTCTTTCAATCCAATGACTCTCCCAATCTCCTATCTCCTGTCTCACCAAGCAGCCGGCAACATACACAGTCAGCGATAACCAACAATCCAACCGAACACTCTGTCTTGCCGCATGGGGGCATGATTCCGGCCCGGAGGGACGGAGGTCAATAGCCACGGGCGCAGCCACGCGCACGCGGGGCAGCGCCCGGAAAGAAGGGCAACATGAATGTGTCGCGCCCCGCGGCTGCGGGGCGCAGAGAACGGGTTGCTGCAAACACCGCACTTCCCCGCGCCCCGTCCCCGGGGCGCGCCGTCTGCAAACACCATCGCTTGTCCGGACGCTGCCCGGCTGCGCCGGGCTACTCTCGTTGAGCGTCAATTGATGCTGCATGACAAAAAGGTCCAGATTCTAGGTTTGATTTCCGATGTCCGACGTCCCATGTCCCGTGCTCGATATCCGCATTCCGGGAACGAGCCTCCAGCCTCGAGCCTCGATTACGAACTACGAGTACGAGCACGAGTACGAGCACGAGTACGAACAGGTGAATGGCGGCACCGGGGCGTTTTCATGAAACAACAGAGCCGGGCGATACGTTATTAATTTCCGAAAGCATCTTTCGGGAGAAGACTCATGCCGATCACCCTTTCATCCGTCCGCCGCATGGTGTCGACCTGGCTGGCGGCCCTGCTCGTCCTGTCCACCGGTTCGCTCCTGGCCGAGGATACCAAGCCCGCACCCGACATCCCGGCGCTCGCCGCCCGGCATCAGGCGGCCATGACCGCCGGCGACTGGGCTGCCGCCGCCAAGGTTGGCGAGGAACTCGTCAACGCCGTCGCCCCGCTTCACTTCGACACCGCCTACGCCGTCGCCGCCGCCTTCTGCCAGATGGGGCAAACCGAGTTGGCCTACGCCTGGCTGGAGGAAGCCAAAGGGGCCGGCTACTGGGACGTCTGGACCATGCGCCAGGATGAACGCTTCGCCGCCATCCGGGACCAGGAGCGGTTCAAAATCATCGTCCGCCAGATGCGCGCCCGCTCCTACATCCAGATGCTGGAGCGGCCCGAGCGCGAGTCGTTCCAAAAACCGGACCAGGTCATGGCCGCGCTGGCGCTCAAACCAGGTGAGCGGGTGGCCGACGTGGGCGCCGGCTCGGGCTATTTCACCACCCGCGTGGCCAAGGTGGTGGGCCCCGACGCGACCGTCTGGGCGGTGGACATCTCCGACGAGATGTTGAGCTACCTCGGCGACCGCATCAAGTGGGAGAAGATCGCCAACATCAAGCTCCACAAGGCGCAACCCACCGATCCGCTCCTGCCGCCCGGGGGGTTCGACACCATCCTGATGGTGGACACGCTCCACTACGTCAAGGACAAGGCGGCCTATGCCCAAAAGCTCCGTGCCGCCCTGGCGCCGGGCGGGCGCGTGGTGATCATCGACTATACGCCCAAGACCATGGAGGAGCGCCCCTGGGGGCCGCCGCCCGAGCAGCAGTTCTCCCGGCAGGAGCTGGACGCCGCGATGGCCGCCGCCGGCCTGGCGCCGGTCAGGGTGCACGAGTTCCTCACTGAGCAGTACTTCGTCGAATACGTCGCCAATCCGTGACGGCGGCCGAAACCGGTCGGAATCGGTCCGCTGCGCATCCGGGACGATCAAGCCGGCGGACCATCTGCACGGATCGTCCCGGCTCACGCGGCTCCGGCGGCGCCCATCATGACACCGGCCGGCTCCCGGCACGATCCCCTTGACACCATCTGACCGGACGGCCACAATGAGCCTGATGATCGATCCCCGCGATCCGTCGATACCGGTGTCAGCCGGCTATTGTGTGGTGTGCGGCGAACGCCTGCCCGGACCGGACTCGGAGAGCTGCCCGAGCTGCGGCGCCGCCACCCGATCCACGCCGGGAGCCGGTGCTGACTCCGCGGATGGACACCCGGCTGCCCCGGCCCCCAGCCGCTTCGCCGCTTCCACCACCGCCGAGATAGGTCCCGAGGGGTTCACCCCGCGGCAGATCCCCGAACACGTGGGTCCCTACGACATCCAGGCGGAGCTTGGCCGCGGCGGCATGGGCGTGGTGTACCGGGCGTGGCAGCCGTCGCTCAAGCGCACGGTCGCTCTGAAAGTGATGCTGGCGGGAGAGTTCGCCGGGGAGCACGCCGTCCGACGGTTCATCCGCGAGGCGGAGGCTACCGCCCGGCTGCGACATCCGCACATCGTGTCGATCCTGGACCTGGGCGAACAGGACGGCAAGCCGTACTTCACCATGACCTACATCGAGGGGCAGACGCTGGAACAGGCGATCCGCGCCCACGCCGTGAGTCTGGCCGACGGCGTGGCCATCGTGGCCAAGGTGGCCGGAGCCGTGGCTCACGCCCACGCCAACGGCATCATCCACCGGGATCTCAAACCCGCCAACATCCTCCTCGACGGCGGCGGCGAGCCCCACGTGACCGACTTCGGCCTGGCCGCCCAGGCGCGGGAGGCCAGCTCCATCACCGGCACCGGCGCCGTGCTGGGAACGCCCCTCTATATGGCGCCGGAACAGGTCGCGGGCGCCCGCCATCTCGTGGACGAGCGCACCGATGTCTACAGCCTGGGCGCCACCCTGTACCACGTGCTCACGGGCTGCATTCCCTTCCCCGAAGAAGGGGCCGCCCCGGTGCTGTTTTCGGTGCTCACCCGCGAGCCGAAGCCGCCGCGGGCGATCCGCCCGGACATCCCCCGCGATCTCGAGCTCATCTGCCTCACCGCCATGGCCAAGGAGCGGGACCGCCGCTATGCCTCCATGACCGATTTCCGCGACGACCTGGAGCGCTATCAACGCGGCGAAGCCATCCGGGCCCGGCCGGCGTCGCTCGTTTACCGGCTGAGCAAGCGCCTGCGTCGCAACCGGGCTGTCACGGTCCTGTCGGTGCTGCTGGTCGCGGTGCTGATTGTCGCAGTCGGCTGGACCTGGTTCCAGCAGGCCCGGACCTGGTTCGGCTGGGAGGAGGTGTTCCGCGACGAGTTTGCGCGCACCGGACTCGGTCCCGACTACCGGCCCGATGCCGGTGCGTGGTCCGTCGCCGACGGCGAACTTCGCGGGTCCGGGACGGGATACGTCGACATCAGCCTGGTCCGCCCCTTCGCCGGCAATGTGAGGCTGGCCTTTGACGCCCGCGTCCTGCCCGGCAGCCCCAAACGCGAAATCGCCGTTTTTCTGGACGGCCCGGATGAGGACCGCTCCGGCTACTATTTCGGCTTCGGCGGCGACTACGCCACCACCGCCATCGACCGCGCCGGGCTGGAGGTGCGGCTGGCGCACTCGCCCGCGGTGGAGGCCGGCCGGCGCTACGAAATGGTGGTCACCCGCAAGGGGAATCGGGTGGAGATCGCCGCGGACGGCGAAGTGCTCGCCGATTACCTCGACCCGTTCCCCCTCGATCCGTCGGCGATGACGCGCTTGCGGTTCGGCACCTACGACGGCGGGTTGGCCGTGGACAACCTCCGCGTCTACCAGGAGAGCGTCCCGGAGATGCTCACCGCCACCGCCGTGGGCGACCGCCTCTTCGAGCGGGGCCAGCTCGCCGCCGCCCGCCAGGAGTACGAGCACATCGCCCGCGACCACGCCGGAAAATCCATCGCCGGCGAGGCCCTCTTCAAGGCGGGGCTCTGCCGGCTGCTCGAGGGCGACTACGCCGCGGCGCGGGTGGCCTTCGAAGGCGTCGGCCGGACTCCGGCGGAGGAGCTCTACCGAAACCTCGCGGTGCTGAACACCGGCGCGGCCTTTCGCCTGCAGGGCCGCTACGAGGACGCGTTCCGCCACCTGTGCGATCTGGAGCGGCACAGCGCCGATCCCGACGAACGGTACCGTCTGGCCGGCGAGCTGCAGGCGCTGAGCCACGCGGCCTGGACTCACGGCCAGGCGGAGACGGCGTTTCGTCACCTGCGATTCATCATCGACCATTTCCCCGGCACCGAGATGGCGGAACGGTCCGAGATGGTGCTGGCCACCAACGACCCGGACGAGGCGACACGCCGCCGGAAATTGGAACGATTCCTCGCGCGCCATCCGCGCCCAAGCAAGAACCAGAACAACGCCTTTCAGCTTCTGGCCGGCAGCTGCCTGCTGCTCGGTGATCCGGCGGGCGCCCTGGCCGCCTTCGACCGGCACATCGCCGCCTACCGCGGCATCAACACGCGGTTCGTGCTGAGCGGCCTGCTGGGCAAGGGCCTGGTGCTGGCCGCCACGGGGCGATGGGCCGACGCCGAGGCGGTCCGGAACGACATGCTGGCGCTGCTGCCGGGCGATCCGCTGCCCGCCCGCCAGGCCCGGGAACTGGACGTGTTCATCGCCCGGCGGCAGGGCGAACCGGACCGGGCCGTCCGCCTCCTGGAGACGGCGGCGGCCGACGGCGCCATCCACCCCGCCGAGGAGCTGACGCTGGCGCGGTTGTACCGCGAGCGGGGCGAGACGGAGCGCGCGGAGGCGTTGTGGCACCGGGTGGCCGCCGGCCCGCCCAGCGAGGAGTCAAAAGCCGCAGCGCTCTTTCTGGGGGACCTCTCGCCCGATGCCTTCCGTTTGGATGAATCGGTCCTCTACCCATACCGTTGCCTGTAGCTCTGGCAGTATCACCGGCTGCGGGGCGAACCGGATGACACGTCGGTCCTGGAGTTTGTCCGCCAGTCGGCGCCGTTCACACCGGAGGTCTGCGAGGCCATTCTGGCGTTGCGTCCGCCGGCCGGGCGGTGATCCGTGGCGCCCGGCGATCCCGTCATCCGTCCGGCCAGTGACCACTCCCTGCTGGTGGTGTTCGGCGAGACGATCGCACCGGCGCACCACCGGGCCGTGGTGCGCCTGACGGCCCGTTTGCTGGAGCGGCGGCCGGAGTGGCTCCGCGACGTCCACCCGGCGTACGCCACGGTACTCGTCTGCCACGATCCGCTCCGGATCGAGGCGACGGCCGCGGCTGAGGCCGTGCGTCGCCTGTGGGCCGAAGCGGCCGAGGCGCCGGAGCCGCCGGAACGGGTGGTGGAGATCCCGGTCCGCTATGGCGGCGTCCACGGGCCGGACCTGGCCGACGTGGCGGCCCACTGCGGGTTGAGTGAGGCCGAGGTGATCCGGCGCCACGCCGCCGGCGATTACCGGGTCTACTTCCTGGGCTTCTCGCCCGGCTTCCCGTACCTGGGCGGATTGGATGAGGCGCTGGCGACGCCGCGGCTGGCCACCCCGCGGCGGCGGGTCCCGGCCGGCAGTGTCGCCATCGGCGGGCAGCAGACCGGCGTCTACCCCGTGGCGTCGCCGGGCGGCTGGCGGATCATCGGACGCACACCGCGGCGACTCTTCGATCCGGAGCGGACGCCGCCGGCCGAACTCGCCATGGGTGACCGGGTCCGCTTCACGCCCGTCGACGAGGCGGCGTTCGTCGCCGCAGCGGGCGGGGAGGCGGCGCCATGAGCCGCGTGCGCGTCCTCGAAGGCGGTTTTCTCACCACCGTCCAGGATCTGGGCCGGTCGGGCTGGGCGCACCTGGGCGTGCCGGCCGCCGGTGCCGCCGACGCCGTCTCGCTGCGTCTGGGCAACCGCCTGTGCGGCAACGCCGACGGGGCGCCGGCCTTGGAGCTGACCCTGGTGGGCGGCGCATTCGCCTTCGAGGGACCGGCGCAGATCGCGCTCACGGGCGCCGATTTCACCGCGACGTTGGACGGCCGCCCGGCGCCGATGTGGGCCGCCCTGGCCGTCGCACCGGGACAGGTTCTGCAGCTCGGGCCCGCCCGGAGCGGCACTCGCGGCTACCTCTGCATCCGCGGCGGATTCGCCGTCCCCGCCCTGCTGGGGAGCGCGGCCACCCATCTCCTGATCGGGCTGGGCGGTCTTGCCGGCAGGCCGCTGCGCAAGGGCGACACGCTGGCCACCGGGGCGGCGGCGGCCGCGGATGCCGGACCGCCGCGCTGCGTCTCGCCGGACGTCCTGGCCCGGCTCTTCCCCGCCGGGCCCCTGCGGGCGACCGCGGGGCCCCAGGCCCACTTCTTCGGGCGGGCCACGCTGGACGTGTTTTTCTCCAGCCCGTGGCGCGTCCGTGAGTCGTCCGACCGGATGGGCATCCGGCTGGCGGGCCCCGCCCTGGAGCGGCGCCGCCCCGACGAGCTCCTCACCGAGGGAGTCAGCGCCGGCGCCGTGCAGGTGCCCCGCGACGGCCAGCCCATCGTGCTCCACGTGGAGCATCCCACCACCGGCGGCTACCCGAAGATCGCCCACGTGATCGCCGCCGATGGCCACCGTCTGGGGCAGCTTCGGCCGCGCGAGGAGATCCGCTTCGAGCCGGTGGCGCCGGAGCGGGCCGTGGCGCTGCTCCGGGAACAAACGGCGCTCCTCGACACCGCGATCCGGGAGGCCGAATGACACCGGACGCCCCGACACCGTGGTACCGGGCGGCCACTGCCGCGCAGTGGAAAACCCTGCTGGCCGCGCAGCTCGGGTGGATGCTCGACGCCATGGACGTCATGCTGTACGCCTTCGCCCTGGGGACGATCCAGAAAGAGTTCGACCTCAGCGGCGCCGGCGCCGGCGCGCTGGCTTCGGTCACACTGATCACGTCGGCGGCCGGCGGCATCTTCTTCGGCTGGCTGGCCGACCGGATCGGCCGGACGCGGGCGCTGATCTATTCCATCCTGGTGTACTCCGTCTGCACGGCGTTCACCGCCACGTCGCGCGGCATCGCCGAGCTGGTGCTGTGGCGGTCGCTCGTGGGCATCGGGCTGGGCGGCGAGTGGTCCGCCGGCTCGGTGCTGGTGTCGGAGACATGGCCGGCCATCCACCGCGGCAAGGCCATCGGTCTGATGCAAAGCGGCTGGGCCATCGGCTACATCGCCGCCGCGCTGCTGGCCGCCGCCATCCTCCCCGTCTGGGGCTGGCGGGTGTTGTTTGCCGCCGGCGTGCTGCCGGCCCTGCTCACCCTCTGGATCCGGCGCCATGTGCCCGAACCAGAGGTCTGGCGCGCCGCCGCGCCGGCCGGCGCCCGGGACCCGCGACTCGGCGAGGCGCTGGGCGAGATGTTCCGGCCGCCCCTGCGCCGGCCCACCCTGGCGGCCGTGGTCATGACCACCTGCGTGCTCTTCGCCTACTGGGGGCTGTTCACCTGGCTGCCCGCCTTCCTGGCGGCGCCGGTGGACAAGGGCGGCGCCGGGCTCGGCATTGTCAAGTCATCCGGTTGGATCGTGCCCATGCAGATCGGCGCGTTCTTCGGCTACACCCTGTTCGGCTTTCTGGCGGACCGCTTCGGCCGCCGGCCGGTGTTCGCCGCGTTCCTCGTCGCCGCGGCCGCGCTGGTCCCGGTGTACGGTCAACTGGCGCGCCACGAGCTGGCCCTGTTGGTGCTGGGTCCGTTCATCGGCTTTTTCGGCCACGGCTATTTCAGCGTGTTCGGCGCCATGCTGGCGGAGCTGTTCCCCACGCGGATCCGCGGCACGGCGCAGGGCATGGTGTACAACGCCGGCCGGGCGGTGAGCGCTCTGGCTCCGTTCACCATCGGCGCCCTGGCCGACGCCCATGGCATCGGCGGCGCGTTGGCACTGACTGCGGCGTTCTTCCTGGCCGGCGCCGCGCTGATGGCGCTGCTGCCCGAGACGCGGGGCCGGGAACTCGAGGGATAGCTCTCACCGCGGAGGGCGCAGAAACTGTTGATCGTTGATAGTTGATTGTTGATTGTTGATGGATCTGGGATCAAGGACCCAGAACCGGGATCTCGGATCCGCAGTCCCAGTCTGTTGATGGTGGATGGTTGATCGTTGCGAGACCCGAGCCCCCGAACCGCGCGGCTTGCTGTCCGAGTTACGGGAACGAGCCTCGATGACGATTACGAGCACGATTACGAGCACGATTACGATTGCGATTACGAACTACGATTCCGAGCACGATGAACCCTCAACCCTCAACTCTTAACCATCAACCGATGAAAGGTGAACCATGGCCATAACGATCGATCTGAATGCGGATGTGGGCGAGCGCCCCGAGGCGCTGGTTGACGGCATCGAGGCGGCGCTGCTCCGGCAGGTCACCTCGGTCAACATCGCCTGCGGCGGTCACGCCGGCGACGCCGCCACCATGATCGCGACGGTGCGGCTGGCGCTGGCGGCGGGCACCGCCATCGGCGCCCACCCTGGTTACCCGGATCCCCTGCATTTCGGCCGGTCGGTTCTGGCCATGGAGCCGCCGGCGCTCCGCGACAGCCTGATCGAGCAGATCCGGGCGCTGGCCGGGATCGCGGCCGCCGCCGGCGCCGGCCTGGTGCACGTCAAACCGCACGGCGCGCTCTACAACCTGGCGGCGCGCGATGCGGCCACGGCCCGCCTCGTCGCCGAATCGGTGGCGGCGGTCGACCCGGGGCTCGTGCTGGTGGGGCTGGCCGGTTCCGCCCTGCTGGCGGCCGGTGAGGCGGCAGGATTGGTGGTGGCCGGCGAGGCGTTCGTGGAGCGGCGCTACGAGGCGGACGGGACGTTGCGGGACCGCCGCCACGCCGATGCCCTGATCCACGATCCGGGCGAGGCCGCCGCCCAGGCCGTCCGGATCGCCTGCGACGGCCAAGTGACGGCCGTCGACGGCACGGTGGTGCCGGTGGACGCCCGGACCCTGTGCATCCACGGTGACTCCCCCGGTGCCGCGGCGATCGCCGCTGCGGTGCGCCAGGCGCTGACCGGCGCCGGCGTGGTATTGGCACCGGTGAGAGTGAACAGATAGAGAACAGAAGTTAGGAGATAGTGGACAGGAGTTTCTCGTGCTCGTAATTCGTACTCGTGATCATTATTCGGAATCGAGGCTGGAGGCTCGTTCTCGATCCACATGTTTATGCCGTCGAGTGACTGAAAGTTGTTCGTTGTTGATCGATTGTCGATCTGTCTGCCGTTTCCCGTCTGCCGTCTCCATTCACTCGAGCCCCGAGTCGACCCGCCGCCACGAATCGACAGCCGTCTGTTCTCACTATTTACGATTTACTATTCAATGTTCACCGCGCGCCGTTCATACCCAATCCGCTGCCTTTTCCCTTGACGCGCGCGGCGGCGTTCGTGTATAGTGCCGCCCTTCGGGGCGCCCGTAGCTCAGTTGGATAGAGCGTCGGACTACGAATCCGAAGGTCGCAGGTTCGAGCCCTGCCGGGCGCGCCAAATTATCAAGCATTTACAAAGCCACCCCCCTTCCCCAATTTCTCTTGTCACACTCACGTCACAGTGAGATAATTGCAGCAGTGGTTCCCGTTACCTAAAACCATCCGATTCGCGACGACTCACACCGTCTCGGGGACTCCTGGTCACCCGTGTAGATGAGGAGAAATTCACGATGGCCACGATTCGCAAACGCGCCAGCGCTGACGGCACCATCACCTATCAGGTGCAAATTCGAAGAAAGGGACATCCTCCCGAATCGTGTTCTTTCGCCCGACTCACCGACGCCCGCAAATGGGCCGTGACGGTGGAAGCCGCCATGGTGGAGAGCCGGCATTTTTCCCAGGCCGAATCGTCCCGCCACACGCTGAGTGAGGCCATCGCCCGTTACCGGAAGGAAGTGCTCAGCCAGCGCGCCCCATCGACGATCCGGTCATCGCTCTCCCGGCTGGAATGGTGGGACGAACGGCTGGGCGGTTTCACGCTGGATCAGATCACCCCGGCCATGATTGTGGAGTGCCGTGAGGCGCTGCTGCACGACGGTCCAGGTGACGAACGGGGTCGACGCCGGGCGCTGCGCGGTGGCGGCATGTCCCCGACGACTGTCCGGTATTACCTGGTCATTCTCACCCACCTGTTCAACCTGGCCGTCCGGGAATGGGGCTGGCTGAAGGAGTCGCCCATACGCAAGGTGACCAAGCCGGCGGCGAATCCCGGCAGAATTCGCTACCTGACCGATGAGGAGCTGGCGACCTCTTTAGATGCCTGCCGGGAAAGTGAGTGTGGATATCTGTTATCTGCTGTGTTGCTGGCTCTCACGACCGGGATGCGGTACGGTGAACAGTTTGGTCTGACCTGGAGCCAAGTCGACCTCAATCGAGGCTGGATCACTCTGGGGTTGACGAAGAACAAGAAGCGGCGGGGCGTCCCGCTGGTGGGCCCGGCACTGGACGCGATCCGGAAGCTGGAAAAAGTGCGCCGAGTCGATACTGATTATCTGTTTCCCTCTCACGATGGGAAAAAGCCATACGACATCCGTCGGCCTTTTCAGAAGGCGCTGCGTGCCGCCAACATCAAGGATTTTAGCTGGCACGACCTGCGTCACTGCGCCGCTAGCTACCTGGCCATGAGCGGCGTGCCGCTCAAGGTGATTGGCAAGCTGCTCGGTCACAGCACCAGCGCCATGACCGACCGCTACTCCCACCTGGCCGACGAAATCGTGACCGACGCCGTGTCGAAAGTCATGACCAAACTTTTCAAGTGAGGATACCGGTTCACCTTAACAATCCTTCAAAATATTTTAAGGCTTGTTCAGAACTGCTGGCATGACATATGCGCAGGGGGCTCCAGCTATGGAACTTTTGCCCCCAAAGCTCCCAAAGAGTGGGCTTAATCCTTTCATATCATGGAATTACCGTTGTCAGCATGGCCTTTTCAAGCTGACAATCGGCTGACAATCATGCTCCCAAAGCGAGGCAGAGTCCGTCCGCTCCGGTGAGGGAAGGATGGATTTTGTCAGCATGAGCGGCGGTTTTGGGAGCACGTTGTCAGCTTCATTTTGCCATGCTGACAACGTTAGCTCGTTGATGCCATTGGGATATGTGCCTTCTTTGTCTGCTTTGTCAGCCGGAATGTTCAGTAGACCGGGCCGCAGAAACAACACCGGCCGGTTTCTCCCCTCCAGCGTCCGCCGCACGGTGAGGGTCCGCTTGTTGGCCTCGCAAGCGGTCAGGGCGCCGCGTTCCCGCAGCCGCCGCCACAGGGTGGTCGGCGAGATGTGGATGCCCTCGCCCCCGCTGGTAGTCATGGCCTGGACCGCCCGGTACGCCGCGTCGGGCATCAGGTAGACCGACTCGCCGTCCACCCAGCCCACCCGCTGGCCGTAGGGCTCCCACACGGGTCCCCGCATCACCCCCTGGCTGGCCGGGTTTTCCCGCCAGCCCCAGGCGCCGGGTGAGGCGGGGCAGCCGCCGTCCCGCCCGGCCAGATGGGCCGCGCCGCTGGCGAGCGCGGCGTGGAGCAGCTCGAAGAACCGCTGCACCGGATCGGCGGCTTCCTGCTGCTGGGCCTGGGTCCGCGCCACTTCGCCGAAGCAGGCCCAGGTCCGTCCCCAAACGCTTTCTGCTAGCGCGTCCGGGATGGCATGGATCTCGACCGCAAAGAGCAAAAAGATCCGCAGGCCGGCCGCCAGCTCCGCCAGGTTGGCCGGGGTACGCTTGTGTCCGCCCGACAGATTGAGAGCGTTCC